>JAIXVG010000419.1 GCA_027483145.1 Planctomyces sp. | reverse complement strand
TGCTTCTGCTGGCCTTGCTGGCCACTCTTGTTGCCTTGCTTCTCCCCTCCTTTTGGGCCCCCTTGTTCTTGACCGCCTCCCCCTTGTTGCTGGCCCTGTTGACCTTTCTCTGGTTGCATTTCACCAGCCGCTTCTTCACCGGGAGGGTTAGCCCCTTGCTCGACCTTCATGCCATCAGGGTTTTGCTCATCGCCAGCCTGGTTCCCCTCTTGACCTGCAGGATTGGCTTCCTTGGGACGCCCCGATTTCGGCTTTGACGTTTTTTCGCTTCGCTGCTGCCCTTTGTTTTGTTGCCCGTTCTTTTGCTGTTCTGAGTTTTGTGGGGTGTTCCCTTCGCCCGACTCATCTCCAGCGTTCGCATTCTGGTTCTCTTCCTGACCATCTGCTTGTTCTTGCGCGTTGGCAGGATCTTGATTCGCTTGACCATCTCCCTGATTCCCATCGGCCTGGTTTCCAGCAGCAGGTTTTTTCCCACCAGACTTTGAAGCACCAGCTTGCTGCTTCCCGGCTTTTGAGGGAGGTTCTTTACCAGCAGCGTTCTGCTGGCCACCTTCCGCGCCAGACTCAGCCTCTTGGCCGTCGTTCATCCCTTCCTTGCCAGCCGCTTCGTCGTCTGATTGCGCACCCTCTTCGGCAGACTGGTCCCCTTTTTGACCACCAGCCTGTTGAGAAGAAGGCGGCTGAGATCCAGACTTATTCTTGGTCCCCTGCTTGCCCCCTTGGGATTTTTGGGAATTAGCACTTCCATTGTTCTGCTGGCCGTCTTGTTCGCCGCTTTGTTGCTGAGAGTCGTCGCCCGACTGCTCAGAGCTGCCACTTTCTCCGCCACTTGACGAACTGCTGTCGGAGGTCCCTTTCTCCAGTTCTTTCATTCCGTCTGGCTGGCCCTTCTTCGGGGCGGACTGACTGTCTCCTTTCTTTGGCTGAGCGGACTGCTGCGTACCGCCAGGCTCGCCTGAATCGGAGTCACTTTTGTTTTGTTCATCACCGGTCGAGTTATCCGAAGCAGCCTGATCGCCACTCTCTGGGGAGTCCCCTTCCTTAGAAGGCTTTTTGGCCTTGGGCTGCTGATTCATCCCCTTTTCGTTCTGACCAGGTTCAGCCCCTTTTTTTGCCCCCTGCCGATCATCTTCATCGTTGGCCGACTTTTGCGGAGGCTTTGGTCCTGCTTCGTTATTGGAGCCTTGCTCGTTTGAAGCAGTGGCGGGCTTTTGCTTTGGTTGGTCAACCGGTGCCTTGTCGGGCCGCTGCTTTTGACCTGGTTGAGGCTGGTTGGCTTCATTACCGGTTGACTTGGGGTTGGGTCCTTTATCAGGGGAGGAGTTGTCCCCGTCACGGCCAGCTTCCGCAGGATTGTTATTCTGAGCGGGCTCTCCCTGTTCGGGCTTCGGCCTGTTCCCCTTTGGTCCATCGGTCCCTGTTGGTGATGGAGCAGCAGACTCCTGACCACCCGGGCGAGGCTGATTATCCGGTTTGTCTCCAGCGCTATTCTGGTCCCCCTTAGGCTGCCCCTTTGTGCCATCTTGCTTCATGTTAGACGGTTTGTCTCCAGCGGTCTTCTCACCTTGACCTTCAGTGGTCGACGTGCTCGGATCAGCTTCGTTTTTTGGATCAGACTTTTCAGGAGTTCCCTCATCTCCAGGCTGTGGTTCTTTCCCTTTGGAAGCTCCCTCATTAGGAATGGCCTCCTTCTTGTTAGATGAGTTGGCACCACCTTGATTTGGCTTGTCGCCGGAAGCGACCTCTTTTGATGATGCTTCTTCTTCGCCGGCACCGCTTGACTGATCGTCACCCTCTTGAGGCCGGCTGTTCGCTTGCTTGGGTTCGGGTTTCTCTTGGGGCTGTTCTGCTGGATCGTTTTGCTTGGGTTGATTGTTTTGTTTTGAATATGGTTTGCCCGCTGGCTTGGTCGAGCGGTCCTCCTGTGATGTCCTTGAGTCCTCCTGGGCCGAGTTATTCGAGGGATCATCTGCGCCATCTGGTTTGGGGCGATCTTCCTTGTTCTGGTTTGCGCGAGAGGCCTGATCGCGGTCTTTGGCCTGACGGTCCTTGAGCTTCTGATAAAGTCGCTCGATGGCGGCTTGATCGTCTTCTCCGTCGCTCGTCAGGCCGTTGTTGTCTTTCTCCGGGGCATCGCCGTCTTTTGGACGATTGTCAGGGTTAGAACGTGCTGCTTTGTTGGTCTTGGTATCTGTACCGTCGCCGCGCTGACCATCCTTGCCATTAGCTTCGGCCATTTGCTGATTCTCAGCGCCCTTTTCTCCCTCCTGAGGATTTGCGGCTTGAGGATCTGCCTGTGGCTGGGGTGGTTGCTGAGCACCACCTTCGGGTGGACGATCAGCTTTGGCGATGGCCTCCTGATGTTGTTGTCGCCGCTCTGCCAGGTCTTTTTCGATCTCTTTTTGCGACTTTGCTTCGCCAATTTTAATGCGATGCCGCTCACTCTCGGCTCTGTTGGGTTGAGGCCGCCGGTTGTCGAGGGCTTCAACAACGTAGGTAATCTCATCCCCGGCCTTCAGCCCTAATGTTCGTAACGGAAGGTCATGGCGAAATGTCCCGGCGGTTCGCCCTGCAAGGGGGATCGACTCACGAGCAACCTGCTGACCGGCCCGCTCGACCAGTAGGTTGAGGGCACCAATTTCGAAGTCCGCATCCTTCGCTTCAACCAGTAGGGGGATGGTGGTATTGGCAGGGGCTTCGATCTCGCTGGCCGGGTCAACAATCGCGACCAGTGGCGGTAAGTCGGGCTTAATGGTCAGGCTATGAGTCGCCGGGGCGGGATCGACCACACCCCCTTCGGTGCGAACTTGAATGCGATAAGCGGGTGGGTGCGAGCCATCTGCTCGGCGTTCGAGTCGCCAGTCGGCTGAGAGATCAGTCCCATTCGTGACCAGCAGTGGAACCTCTTCACCGGTTGGCTTGGTCCGAGTCTGGTCCAGCAATTCTATCACGGCTGTTCGCACGGGCTGATTGGCTTTAGCTGTCAGCCTCACGACCGAGCCTTCCAGCGCGTTAATACTCCCCCCCACAACGGTTAGTGGGTCAAGCTTTGTATAGGGGGGGAAGGTGACCCGCTGTCCTTCAATAGTTGCGGTGGGTGGGCTTTCAACTGTCACCTGATAGGTCTTCGAGCGGGCGTCTCCTGCTTCCACAAAGTAGCTTAAGCCCTGCTGCAGCCCATCTCCTGTTTCTCCGGAAAGCCACCCCACAAACCGGGTCCCTTCGGGCCCTTCTGGCTGGAGCCGAACCTTCTCGTCTTTAAACCGGTTATCAGCCGTCGTGAATTTCAGCAGCACTTCTTCAGGAGGTTTACCGCCGAGATCAACGATCACTTCCACCCGACTGCGGGCCAGAACCTTCACGTCTCCTGGCTGCACATCACGAATGGTGGTGACTGTTGCGACAGAAACATTGGAAACCGGAATGATGCGCCATAAGGCATTGGTTAAACTTTTGGGTGAAACCAGCACATACAGACATAAGAGCAACACAACAGCCAATAGGCCGTACAAGGTGCGAGTCAGGGCGGTGTGATCGACAGCTGTTGGGACGTCTAAATCTTTGAGGCCGAGCGCAGTCCGTTTTTCAATCGCCGCCAGTACTTGGGGCGAGACCTGTCGCGAGCGCTGTTTGAGGTCGACCCAGTTGAGCAAATTGCTTTTCAGCTCGGGAACAACCGACTCGAGCTCTTTAGCTGCATAGAGCTGGCTAACGTCCAATAGACTCGGCCGGCCTAACCCAACTGCCAGCCAGGTAGCCGACAAGCCCATCACGCTGATCGCCAGGATCCAGCGCACGTGGTCGGGAAGTCCCCCCGAAACGATCCATTGGTCGCAAATCGCGAAGATGAGCAGGAAGGCTCCCAGCCCTGCCAGAAGGCCGGCGATAGTAATCCATAAGTCGGACGAGCGAATCGACCGCCGGGCGCGATCGAGCTGCGTCTCGAGGAACTCGTCAAAGCCCATCGGACTGGCAGTCGCATCGTTATTGGTGTTGTGGAGCGGAGTTCCCGAGGCCATTACCAGACCCAGCTTTCGTCTAAACTATTGCCGATTCAACGCTGCATGTGTCGACTCAATTAAATGCCCTATTGTCTGTTGCTCAAGCCATCTGCTTTTGCTCAATCTCTGGCAACGTTTGTTGGAGCCGGACGGCTCAATCTGTTTGGCTTCGTTCAGATGTAGTCGACGCCCGCTTGGTTCCCGCAAACCGCAACCGAGTGAGAACTTAGCGAAATCTCCCTCGCCAACTATCGACATTCCGGCCAGTGGCCAGACTACCCGCTTGGGTGAATCGGGCCAGCAAATCATCAACCTTGCGGTGTGTTCCGATTGTACGCATTTTGGCGAATCGTTTCCCGATTCAATTCCCCTTCGGAAGACAAATGCGGCCATGTTTTTCTGATCTGTTAGGAACAGCGAATCAGAGTGAGCCTACCCCGGCTGATCCCACGAGCAGTGCCCGGGAACGGGACGAACGCCTCATCAAACGATTGCGCCAAAGCATAGGAAGAAAGTGTGTAAGTCGCTCTGTCATTGGCACTTAAGACTAGTGGCGTGCTCCGCGAGCAGCGTCTCGCCAAGCGACCGCGCCTTTCCTGCCTGGAGTTGGTCGAGCGAAATCCTTTGCTCTCCTTGTCCCGGCCGTTCCGCTGCCTATAGTTGACCCAGATTTCGAATCGAGGAACCCGACCACCGGCGTGGTCGGCTCGGATGGAATCTGAAGACTTATTCTAAGAGGGGTATTTGAAGTTATGTCCGTTCGCGTTGGCCACCTTGCTCCTGACTTTTCCGCTCAGGCATATGACCGCACTAAAGACAACACCGATCATCAGTTCACTCAGGTCAACTTGTCTGACTATGCAGGCAAGTGGGTTTGCCTTTACTTCTATCCCCTCGACTTCACGTTTGTTTGCCCGACCGAGATCGTGGCCTTTAATAAGGCTGTTGGCGACTTCGCCGATCGGAACTGCGTGGTGTTGACCGCCAGTACCGACAGTGTCTTTTCGCACAAGGGCTGGTGCGATAGCCACGCCGATTTGAAGTCGATGAAGCACTTGATGCTGGCCGATACAAACCATGCCCTGTCGGCCGCCTACGGCGTCTTGGATGAAACCAAGGGAATCGCCTATCGCGGCGTCTTCCTGATCGACCCGGCCGGGATGACTCGCTGGTTGGCGATTCACGACCTGGGTGTCGGCCGCAACGTTGAAGAAGTGATTCGCGTGCTCGATGCACTGCAGACCGATAAGCTTTGCCCTTGCAACTGGAAGAAGGGCGATTCGACAATCAACTAGTTGATCAGAGGGCAATTGCAGTGAGCTATCTTGGAACTGATCCGAAAACCTCTGATGCACGGATCGCACCCCTGAAAAAAGGGGGGGTTCGAACAAGCACAACCGGTTTTCGGATAGGCTCTTAGTTCTTTACTGTGCCCCCCTCACCCGACTGTTACCTTCGCCCGATCAAGTCCACGACGACGTCGTCCTTGATCGGGCGTTTGTGTTGCCAATGTACTGCGATCATCGGTTTCTCATTTATTCCATCAATCTTTCAATCATCTTTCCCTATTTGAGTCTTCTCTCATGTCGCTACTTCCAACGATTTCACCTGCAGAAGCCAATGACAAGGTTGCTCAGACTTACGGCCGTCTGACAGAAATGTTTGGTGAAGGGGTGGCCATTCCTGCTCCTTTCTTAAAGCTTGGGAACTGCCCTGCGTATCTGCAGGACTTTTATATGAACTTCAAGAAGTTCTGCTTTAGCGAAGGGAAGATCGATCTGAAGCTGAAGGCCATTATCGGGCTGGCGGTTGCCTCAAACGGGGGGAGCAGCCAGTGGATAGAGTACTTCGCAGAACGACTCAAGAGTTTGGAGGGAACTGATCAAACCGTGGCCGATGTGGTTGGAGTCACCGCTGCGTGTGCCACTTACAACGTCTTCTTCAAGTTTCGCGACTTAAGTGGCAGCGAACTGTTTAGCGGGATGGCAGTCGGACTGAGGGCCCATACGTTCTCTGCGACAACACTGGATGACAAAACGGTAGAGCTGATCAATGTAGCAGTCAGCGATGTCAATGGTTGCAAGCCATGCACCGAAGGACACGTCACCAAAGCCCGTGCGATGGGGATCTCGGACGAAGCGTTGCTAGAAACCATTCAATGCGCCGCAACGGTCTACGGCGGCGTTCAATTTGTTAAGGCTGCAGGTTAGACGATCGATTTATGGCGGTTCGCTTCCGATTGCCGGTTGGTGATTGCTGAGTTTGCCGTTTGACCCTGTGAGATAGCAAATGGCCGACATCAAAAGCCCGCAGCTATTGTACCTGAAGGGTGGGCTGATGCTGGCTGTTGGCCTACTGGCTGCTGGTTTGTTGCTGGCCGATTCTTCACTTGGTACACGGCGATCCTTCTGGCGGTTGCCATCTGGGGATGTTGTCGGGCCTACTATTTTGCCTTTTACGTTATTCAGCACTACATCGATCCGACATATCGATTTGCCGGGCTGACTTCGTTTGTCGGGTATGTGCTGCGGCGTCGGCAATAGCTCAAGCTCGCGTTTCGTGCCTCATTTCGGTGGTAAAGCAGAAAAAAGGTTCCTGACACCTTTTAGGCGATTCTGGATCGCAATGGCCAGTTCTTTGGCGATGGGGCCAGCCACTTTGCCGCCGCTGCCCCCATCTTCGAGGACGACTGCGAAGGCCACTTTGGGGTGGTCGGCTGGGGCATAGCCGACGAACCAGGCATGGTCGGGACGACCGCCGCCAGTTTCGGCTGTGCCGGTCTTTCCGGCGATTGAAATGACGTCATTGCGAACCGTCTTGTAGCCAGTCCCCCGCGGGTCAGAGACCACCAGCTCTAAGCCATGTCGAACAGCCTCCAGCGTTTCCGGATGAAGGCCAGCAATTCGGTCTGAACTCCAGAGGCCCTGTACATCGGTTTCGGTTTTGCCGAGGATTTGCGCTGGACCGTGTGCCATCACCAGGCGAGGGGTGATTTGTTCCCCACCATTCGCCACCAAAGCCATGAAGCGAGCCATTTGCAGCGGGGTTACTTTTAATGACGCTTGGCCAATTGATAGTCCCAGCGTTTCGCCAGTTGGCCAGTGTTTGCCAGCCGCCGGCGTTGGAACGAGTCCTGGGTCTTCCTGTGGGAAGTCGATCCCGGTCTTCGAGCCAAAGCCCATTCGCTGCGCCCAGGTGGTCAAGTTCTCTGGCCCGATTTTGCGAGCAGCGGTGAAGAAGTAGACGTTGCACGACCGGCATAGCGCATCGGCCATGCGGGTCTCGCCATGCCCCACGCCGTAATGGCGGAACGTTAAGCAGCGATGTTTGTTTGGTTGATCGAGATACCCCAGGCAATGAATTGGCTCCTGTGGATCAACACCGGACTCAATCGCCGCGATGGCAGTCAATGCCTTAAATGTCGAACCAGGCGGAATAGCCATTTGGGTCGCTCGAACAAAGAAAGGCCTGCGCGGATCGGAATTCGCTTTGTCCCACTCGGCCTGGGAACTTCGCACCAGCAAGTTCGCATCAAAACGGGGTGCGCTCGCGGCGACCAGGACTTCACCGCTGGAGATATCAATCGCCACAATGGCACCTCCATTGGGTGGCTGAGTGGCAGCGACGCTGGCATCAGCGGCCTGATTCTCTGTGGTATCGACTTCAACCGGATCGACCAGCACGCTATCGAGGAGCCGCTCGGCCTCGGTTTGCAGATCGGCATCAAGCGAGAGAACGATGTCTTCTCCTTCGCGAGCTTCGCGAATGATTTCGGCAGAAATGGTCTCGCCACGACGATTTTGAACGAGCTTCTTAAGTCCACGTACCCCGCGTAACTGCTGGTCGTAGGTTTGCTCGATGCCGGTGCGGCCGAGTCGATCGCCGGGCTTGAGTGACACTGATACGTCGGGAGTTGCTGGAAGCTCATCATGCCTTAACGGGGTTCTGGCTCCAAGGATATGGGCTGCCAGGGTTCGTTGGGGGTAGACCCGCTCCGTCTCGACGACAACACGTGTTCCGGGGTAAAGCTCTGGCTGGGCGGCAATTTCGCGAGCGATTTCAGTCGGCAGGCCGGTGATGACCGTGTGGAACGAGACTTCTTCGGCCAGCACCAGTTCGGCGGACCGTTCGGGTGGACTGGTTAATTCGTTGGCGACCCTGTTCCACAGGCGGGCGATGAAGTGCGCGCTGTCGATTGCGGGCTCGGGTGTCACGACGGGGCGTGCGCGGTGCCGGGCGACATGCTCGCGAAGAGCGGTTACTCGTTTTTCAATTTGTGCATAGCGTTCGCGAAGTTCCTTTGGAGTCAGGCCGACCAGTTTCGCCAGTTGTAAGTGCAGGGCCTGTCGCGTCGCTTCGATATCGGCCATTTGCTGAGCGAGTTTTTTAGAGCTCCGGCGTTCAGTTCGGGAGAGTTTCGACCGGGCCATCGTCTTCAGCCAGTCGGGGTTTGGTGTTTGTTCGAGCCAGCGGTAGTGAACCTGCAGATCTTGTCGCTCGCGATCGTAAGCCAGGATTGTTCCATCGCGCGACAAAATGCGTCCATCGCGGGTCGGAATCTCCTCCATCACCACGGAAGTTTGCTCGAAGATTTCGGTAAATCGCGGCGGCAGATAAACCTGCAAAAGGACCAATCGGAGTGCGATCAGCGAAAAGGGGAGCAGGAAAGCAACAAAGAGCAAGCGCGTCCGCCAGACGGGCCGGGTATCGGTGCTCCAGCCAGCTTGGTTTGCATCAGGTTCGATCCATGAACCAATACTGTTACGCATGTTGCTTTAAGGTTTCGTATGGGTTGGTTAGCGGGTGGCTGACCAACTGCCGCTGCGTCGCTCGAGTTCTCCGTTCCAATCGAGCCAGTGCCAATAGAGGCTTCGTTTCAGCAGGATGAAGCAGGTTGCCGCAATACCGGTGAGTAACGGGACCCGAAGCCAAGCCGGGTTCAGCATTTCATTTAGTTCTGCCCCGCTGGCCAGCAGGTGGGCGATTTGCCAGCACGAAAACTGCATCGCTGACAAAGCCACGACGATGCCACCCCATACAACTGCAGCACGAGGTTGAAACCGGTCGATGAACGCTGCTGCAACTGCGGTTGATAGAACACTAAGGACCATTCCCAAGCCTAGATGCTCGGAAGAAAAGGCATCGAGGCCTAGCCCCATTAAGGCAGCGGCTAATAAGGCACGAATCCCGGGCCACCAGACAAGCCATGTGGCGATCCATAAGCTCGGCAGAAAAATCGAGACTGATTCTCTTGAACTAAGTTGCAGCGCGCTCGATTGCAAAACGAGCGTCAAGTACAAGCTGCTGACCATGCATAAGGTGCCAGTTGTCCCTTTCATCATGTCCCCTCGCTGTGGTCAGTCGTCGCGAGGGTGGCTGTTGGCTCTGGGGGATGACCTGCCTGCTGATCGGCTTCGGGTAAACGCTGCGGGTTGACGTGCATGCGGAGCACTTGCACCTGTTTCAGTACAAAACCATCGACAGCAGGGGTGACTTCAATTTGCCAGGTCTTTTGATTGCCAGAGGCTTCGGCTTTGGTCACTCGGCCATAGTAAAATGGCGTTTCAACAACGCCATCAGATGGGATGGAATAGACTTCATCTCCAACGCGGACCGACTCGCTCGAATCGATGCCGGTAAGCTGGCACTTGTGCTGACCAGCACCGCACAACAGGCCTTCGGCCCCCGGAATGGTTTGCACGTCTGAGAAGCGGACTAGCCTCGCTCGGCCGCGATAGGCTGCATCGCTGATTGGCAACAGGGCCGAGGTTGAATGGCCAACACGTTGAATCTTGCCCACGATACATCGCCCATCGAGAACGGGGTCTGCCGCTGTGACCCGGGCATCGGTGCCCACATCGAGGAGCGGGAGTTTTGTCTCCAGCACCCAGGCCCCTTCGCGAATTTGTTGAGAGCGACCTACTGCCAACAGTGGATGGCCTCTTTCTGAAGAGAGAAGCTCTTTGCCTACGACGGCTGCATCGATCAGCTCGGTTAGAATGAGGCGTGGAAAGTGTTCCCCTTCGACTTCAGCGGTAAGCCGCGGGCTGGGACGGCGGGCCTGGTCGGCTTCTTCGAGACGGCGACTTTGAGAGTGTTGCAGTTGTTGTCTGAGGAGCGTGACGGTTTGCTCTGTTTGCGAAACCTGCCGCCTGGCCTCGGCTAGCTCGTGCGCGGCCATGTGGGTCAGCCAACCAGCCAGACTGTCACTGGCATGAACCGCCAGTCGTTGACCTGGCTGGCAAAGGTCGCGAACCACAGTCCGAAAGCGATCCCCGGCGCTATCAGGAAGGAGAATCAGCAACCCTCCAGCCAGCACCAGCGCAGTCGTCCATACACCCATTGACCGGGCAGGTGAATTCAAGTGCCTGGAATCA
>JAIXVG010000497.1 GCA_027483145.1 Planctomyces sp. | reverse complement strand
GACGACGGGCTTTGCCTGCTTTTCCATACCATCAGGTGGTAAGGCTTTTCCCTCGGCCAGCATTACCCTCAGGGTGTGCTTCAGCGGCAATCGTTGACTTGCTTCGGGACCGGCCACAAGCTGGACATCGTCAATCGCGTACAAATCGAGCTGTTTCACCAGCTTGACTTCGGCTCCGTAGTACTCGTCGCCCAGCGTAATCAAGACTTCGTTATCGCGGGCTTCAACACTTTTCAGGCGGCTAGCCAGGAACGAATCGGCAGACAGCCCCGAGTTTGGCACGAACTGAGTCTGACTCCACACAACGCGGCTGAAGTCGTTTGATGAATACCGCTGCAGGGCTTCCAAGGCAGGCTTCTGATAAGCGGCATCGCGCCCAAGCGAAATCGCTACGGCAAAGTTCTGAACAGGAATCATGTATTCCAAAAGCTGCTTCAATGATTCGGGACGGCCGGGAATTCGAACCTGGACATCATCAACAAAGAACCGACCGTTCTGCTCTCGCAAGAGATAGGTCACGGTCCGCCCGCTTTGCCGCACTTCGTACTTGGTCATAGCCCCCTGATACGAGGCTCGCAAGATTTCTTCGATGGGCTTGTCCCACGTTTCTAGTGGAAGACCCGGAATGGTCTGGTCGTCGTAGCGTTCCCAGACGCGTACGGTGAAATCGCGAGTGGAGGCGTGCCGCAGATTTGCCAGGTTTCGCTGACGAATCGCATCGACAAATAGCTCGAGCATGGCGCGCGAGGTGAAGACCGATGAAAGGTGTTTTTCCTGTTTGGTATCGGCTTCGAAAATGGTTACTTCATCGACCAGGAACTCGGGCAAGACATCGCTGGCCGATTGCTCGTCGGCACGATGCATGCTGACCTGAATCACCTCTTTTTCTGCAGTGAGGGTGAAGTCGGCCCGTGCACCGCGGAGTTTCACTTGCAACTCGTGATTTGGAAGTGATGAGGATGGAAGCGGAACATCGCTGAGGTTGGCGATCGACAAGCAGCCATCGTAGAACCGCTTGTGGCAGATCTGCTGAAGTTTCTCTTTGTTCGAGGTTTCGTACGAGGCCAGGAAATCGACACAGCGGCCAATGGCAATCGACTGCTTGTAAGCTGACGGGATTTGGGTCGAATCGTCTTTGGTGTCGATAGCGACATCGCCGACAAGCCAGCGATCGTCAATCAAGTTGAAGCTGATGACTGTTTCACCATCACTTCGGGGCAAGCGTACCACAGCGATGTTTTCGTCGAGCTGGGCCTGCGGCTTGTGGCTGGAGAGCTTCGACTTTTTGTGGGTGACCAGTTTGGTCAACCTGACCAGTTGCGATGCGGGAAGTTTATCGAGAGCGGTGCGAAACTCGGGCTTACAGACGGCCAGAACTTGCTCGCGGGTTCCATCTTCCCAGGCAGATAGAAACTCGCGCACAGTGAGAAGGAAGTCCATCTGCTCGGTGACCGAACGATAGGCTGTGATCCCCTTTTGCTTCTGCTTCAGAAAGATATCGTCGACGACCCACATCCCTTTATCGTTTCGAACCAGCTCGTAGAAGACTTCTCGCTTGTTAGCCGATTTGCCTTTGCCCTCTTTGACTTCCACCGTGACCCGTTTGCGGTCCTCGCTGACCTCTTCGGTCTTGACGATTGATGTTTTTCCATCGGGAATGCGGAGGATTTTCAGATCATCCAGCGACTCGGCCATGCGGAGGGACTTCTGTTCAAAGTCTTCCGAAGTGCTGGCTTTCAGCCGCTCCAAATCCTGCTTTTTGACCCCTTCCGCAAAGCGTTCGACGGCGCGGGTTTCCAATAAATTGGCGCACCCGGGCAGCAGACAAATGATTGCCAGCGTGCACAAAACCTGGGAACGCATACAAAGCATCCTTGCGCGACGATTGGCCCTGGAGTGGACCCATCTCACTTCGGTACGGACATCTAGTTTTCGTCAACGGTCTACGGGAGAAAACGGGTATCTCCCATAAAGTCGAAATCTGGTCAAGATGGGGTTGGGGAGCGGCTAGTATCGGGCGAGGGGCAGAAGTGGATCAGGCCAAAGTGATCTGATCGAACTTGTAACCTATCCGAATTCCTGGATATTTTTGTTCAAAACACTTTGAGTCGAGACAAGTGCGGGTCGCAGCAGAGAAAATTCGGACAGGCTCCGACAACAATAAATCACGAATCAGCCGGATAGAACGAATAGGTCCCATGTCAACCAGACCTGTTTTCTGACTCCCATACGTCAGATTCGCCTAATTCGTGGTTACTCTTTCGGTATTGTCTTCGTATTGAAGAACCTATTCACACTTCTCGTTAGTGCCTGTTCGAAACACATTGAATCCTGACAAGAGCGGGAGGCTGCAAACGGTATTGGGATAGGCTGAAAATGAGCCTCGCGGGTTGAGCTCCATAGGTAGCAGAGTCTGTTCCAGCCCGCAGGAGACCGAAGAGACTCAAAGAGCGCCAAGTCTCTAATATGCCAATTGAGCAGGTGGTAGTCGGCGGCTGCGGAAAGTGATGACGCCGAGCCGCGACTATTCAGCCGGTTGTGGTTTAGGAGAGACGACGAACGGGTCGGCGAATGGTTCGAGGACTTCGATCTCGGCTTTGGCGAGGACCGCGTCAATGATTTTGCGCGGACCGGGTCGCCGCTCAAGCTGAATTTTGGCCTCAATTTCAGTTTGAACCTGCTCAAACGGAACAACATCTGCCATTTTGCGATCGTTGACAAGTACGATCTGAATCATGCCAGGTCGCTCGATGACGGCACTGGCCTTTCCGACCGGTTGAGCGAACAAGGTTGCTTCGAGTTCTTTGTCGGCCAGGCTGCCGGTTTGAGTCCATTCCCACTGGCCTCCTTCGCGAGCGGTTGGTCCATCAGAATGTTGCCGCGCTAGCTCGGAGAAGCCTTTACGGTTCGCTAAATCGGCTTGAATGCTGGCCATCAGCTTGCGAGCCTGGGCTTCGCCCCCTTTGGCGGCAAAGTCGAGCTGTATCTGCTGCCAGCGAACACGGGGCTTCTGGCGATAGTCGTCGATATGCGATTGATAGTAGGCCACCAGTTCGGGTCGATCGATGGGCTTGGGCTTCGCGGCCTTCATCTGCAGATATTCCATCGCCATGCGGTTATTGCCGAACGAAGTTCGAATATTCTGCAGGCTGGTTCCACGCTCGTTCAGGGCATATTCCAGCTCGGTTCGGGTACCGACCTTCAGTTCAGTCTTCAGGCGATCGACCTCCCGCTCAAAAAGCTTATCGAGGTGTTCGTTGAGCATTTTCATCTGTTCGGGCTTGAAGTCGGCCTTCATGGTCTCGACGAGCAGTTGCCGCTCGACCACCGAGCGAATGTCGCGGCGGATGATGTTTTCGCGGAGTTCACGGAACTGTTCGGGGGGCATTTGAGTCCGGGCCTGACGCAACACATCGCCGTACTTTTCCAGGACGTCGATGGCGAAGACCGGAGCGCCGTTAATGCGAACCAGGACCTTGGCGTTGTATAGCTTGGTATCATCTTCAGCCCCGACATCGGACGCAGAGGCGAGGGCGATGCGAGCTGAATCCCTAGCCTCATTCCCTTCACCGGCCTCGTTTTGGGCCATCGCCACGCGACGCGGGGCGGGAATCAAGACCGGGTTATCGAATTTCTTGGTCAGTTCCTTACAGCCGAGCGCGGTGGAAGAGGCCAGCAAAAGTATGGCAAAGCCGACCTGCGGATTCAGGATTGACGACATAGTCGAACAAACTCCGCGGTCGGTCTGGTTCACAATGGAAGGCTTTTAAGGACAACCGCCAAGCACTCAATGCCGACATTGGTAGGCAGACCGGGCGCGTCTGGGAGTATAGGTCGGGTCAGAAAACGGGGGCAACATCGGTTTTTCAGCGACAACGGGCTGATTTGCCGATTCCGTCTCGCCTCTGAACTCCTGTTGGGGAAATTGGGACTATTCAGCTACCTTTCCGGCAGGAATTGCCCATCTGAGTCTTTGTAGGGCAGGCTCCCGCCTGCCTGAAAGATGATTTGTGATGCGAAGTCGGTCGTGAATGCCAGCCAGAGATCAGCAGGCAGGAGCCTGCCCTACAAAACTGGCGAAGCAGATACAAAGCTGCCGGGCGTTAGCGCATGGTTTGCATCGGTCGGGCGAAAAAGTTGCTCCGAGTGAGGTGTCGAGATGGATCGCCAGCAGAGTCTGACTCAAGTGCGAATTGCCTCCTTGGCGTTGTTGTTTTTGGTGGTCGCGTCAAATGCGGGGCCGGAAACTCGATTGGCGCAGGGTGGGGACTTTATCGCAAACGCTGCTAATCACTCTTCAGCAAAAGGAAGCATTGACCCACTGGCAGATGATGCGGCCCTTAATGATCTTGCTCGACTCACGCCGCAAACGCTTTGCGTGGTCGGCGATCGGGGAACAATCTGGCTGGTTGATGAGAAACAAGTTCCAGCCCTGGTCCACTGCGATCCCACTGTGGCGTGGAAATCGATTCAAGTCCTCAATGGGCAGGTTGCCTATGTTGCTGGTGCCCGCTTTCAGCCACACACGGGTGTCGGTTCGGGAGTACTTGCCAAGACTATCGATGGGGGCAAAACATGGCAACCGGTGGCGATCGGACTGGTTCCACCCCTTTCGTATGTCCGGTTCTTCGACAATGAGCGTGGTGTGCTGGCGGGACATGCCAGCGAGCAAGCCCCTGCCGGGGTGTTGCGAACGACCGACGGTGGGAAGACCTGGGTTCCTGTTGCTGGTGCGAAAGAGGATGGCTGCACCACGGCTGTATTTCTGGATTTTGAGATGGGACTTGTTGCAGGTCCTTCCGGTGGGCCATCGCTCGTCGGAGACGGACAACTATTGCCCGGCCGCATGCCTGGGTTGAGTCGCCGCAGTATCCGCAGTTTGTCCCTTGACCTTGATGATCGAGGCTGGCTGGTCGGCGACAAAGGCCTGGTCTTGCAAACCTCAACCGGAGGCGTGGTTTGGGATGGTCCTCCTCAGGAAATTGCGGAAGAAACCAGAAGCTTCGTCAATCTGCAAGCGGTTGCCCATCGTGGCGATCATGTTTACTTAGCAGGAAGTCCTGGCACGAAGATCTGGGTTAGTCACAACGGGGGAGCAAGTTGGACCGCATTTTCGACTGGGATCTCTTCGCCACTGCGTCAGCTAAAGCTGATTGATGATCGACTGGGCTACGCGGTGGGAGACCTGGGGGTAATCCTGAAAACAACCGACGCAGGAGAAACCTGGAAACCAATCAAAAACGGCACCTATCGATCGGCCGCATTGCAAGTGGTGGCCAAGTCGCAAGACGTGGCGGCCCTGATGACTGCGAAGCTAGGGCTGGCGCAGGGATACCGGCTGGCCACTCATTGTGTTTTGCGAGATCAAACCTCTCAGCCGTTGCGCGATGCCGAACTTGACGCGGCCTTGATGGCTGCAGGGGGGGCGGGCCTGGGTATGGGAAGTCAACTTCCGATTGACCTGCCCCGGATTGAGCTAGAGCGAAAGTCGCTGGAAGTGGTTTGGCAGCGAGCCAGCGAAGGCCGGCTGGGTGAATCGCTGGTTGGTCCGCTGGTGCGCGATATTCGGCAATGGAAGCCGCGAGTTGTGATTCTGGCTCCTTCCTCTGGTTCGTCTGCCATTGATGAACTGGTGGCCGCAACGATCGAGCAAGCGATTACTCAAGCAGCAGACGCAACCCAGTGGCTTGAATTACATCAGCAATTGGGGCTTGATCCATGGAAGGTCGACCGAGTCTTTGTCAGGCAGCCATCAGGAAGCTTAGGATCAGTAACCATTTTCCCGTATGACGCGGCGGGACAGCAGGGGATGACCGTTGGACAACTGGCGGCTGCATGCCATGCATTACTGCATAACGAACAGCGGTTGCCGATGGAAAGCTTTCGCATTGATGAGCGACTGACCCCGGCAAACTTCGTTCCGAAAGCAACGCAGGATTTTTTTGTGGGACTGGGGATTGCTGCGGGAAGCGCCGGTCGCCGTCGTCCGTTTAACGAACAAGAGGTGGCTTCCGACCAATTGGCACTCATGCGCGAGCAGCGAACCATCGCGGGATACCTGGAGCATAAGAAGACCGATGGATCAACTGGAGCCGAATTGCTTGCGGGAATGTCTCCAACACTAGACAAGCTTTCCCCTGCGGCTGGAGCGCTGCTGCTGACCGATGTAGCAACGCAATACTATCAGCGTGCTGCGTGGGAAGAGTACCAGGCCACCTTGTTAGAGCTGGTCCGTCGCTATCCGGAAGAGCCAGTTGCTCAGCGGGCGATGGGGGACTTGCTTCGGTTTCTTTCCAGTGCCGAAATGGCTCATTGGCGTTTGACCCAGTCTCCTGTGCTTGAGGTTTTGTCGAAACCTGCCAAAGGTGGCAAAACAAAGCGAACGCCCCTCTATGAAAAAGGAGAGGCAGGAAAACGGGACTTGGCAAGCTTGTCGCAACCAAAGGGGGGAAGCGAAGAAGAAACCGGTTTCAACGGAAGTATGCCTAAAGAGGGGGATCAATCTCAGCAGATTCGTAATGGCTGGTTGAGTACCGCTGCAGATCTGTCGGAACAGATCCAAAAGCACAACTCGGCCTACTTCCAACAGCCCGAAATCCAGCTACAAATTGCTTGCCTCGCGAGACAGTCGGGGCAGCATGGATTTTCGGACGATATTCTGCGACGACTCGGTCGATTGCGGCGAGGTGTGGGGGCAGCCAATGCCTTTGAGCGAGAATTGTGGTTAATGGAGCCAGGGTTCGATCGGCCGCAACAACTGGTTGGGGTGAAGTCTACCGGGCAAAAGCCGCTGCTTGATGGCGTGTTATCGGATGACTGCTGGCAGTCGGCAGCCGAAGTGCAACTCGTTCCGGTGGGATCGCAGCGAACAGATGCTTCGGCACCGGGCGTCGTGATGGTGATTCGCGATCGAGAGTTTTTGTATCTAGCCGGACGATTGACCCGGGGGCCATCGCAAACGATTCAACAGGTGAAATGGGCGGGACGAAAGCATGACGAAGCTGACCCGTCGGAAGACACGGTGGTGATTGAACTCGATCTTGATCGCGATTACGCGACAACCTACACGTTTGAGATCAATTGCACCGGGGGACTGCGCGATACGTGTTGCGGAGATGCTCGCTGGAATCCCCAGTGGTTTGCGGCCTGTGTCGCTGATGAAACCGACTGGCGATTCGAAGCAGCGATACCAATTGCCCAATTGACCCTTGATGTTTCTAACAAGGGCGAAGCGTGGGGATTGGCAATCGAGCGCATTGTTCCGGGGGTGCGGTACGATGCATGGGGAGCGTCCCCCTCGCGGCAATCAACAGTCAACCGGCTCGGGCTGATGAGGTTTGAGTAGTCTCAAACCTCAATTCGTTCGGAAGCTTCTTCGAGAAGTGGTTCCAAAGCCCTCTGGCGGAAAAGCCGGGACCGTGACTTACCGAGGGAAACCTGCCACCAACCGGGTTTTGAAATAGTCTCTAATAATCCTGGTCGATCGGCTCTGGGCGAAACCGATAGCCGACTCCGCGGACTGTTTCCACCAGTTCAGAGACCCGATCGAGCTTCTGCCTGAGCGAGCGGACATGCACGTCGATCGTTCGCTCGAGGGCGTTGGCATCTTCGCCTCGGCAGCGATCCATCAGCTCGTTGCGGCCAAATGGGCGACCGGGATTACGGGCTAACGTCCATAACAAACGAAACTCGGTTGGCGTCAACCGCAATTCTTCGCCATCCATCCGGGCAGAATGATTAAGCCGATCGATCTCGATACCATGCAAAGTGATGATATCTCGGTTTTGCTCGCCAGGCTGTGTTCTGCGAAGCAGGGCCTTAATGCGATGAATCAGCGGCTTGATCTTGAAGGGCTTGGTGACATAGTCATCGGCTCCCATGTTGAAGCCCACAATCTCATCGACCTCTTCGCTACGTGCAGTGAGCATCAGCACTCTGATGGCCTGTGTTTTGGGGTCGCTGCGCAACTGACGGCAGACTTCCAGGCCATCAATGACTGGAAGCATCAGATCGAGCACGATCAGATCGGGGACGACCATCTGAGCGCGCCGAATCCCCTCCTGGCCATCGGCGGCACTGGTGACCTCGAATCCTTCTTTTTCCAGGTTGTAGGTCAGCACATCGATGAGTGATCGTTCATCTTCGATCAACAGAATCTTTGGCTTGGCCATAAATCCTCAACGTTCGGGGAAAAGGTCGCATCAAGACGGCATGCTCCACCATAAAGCGCCGCCAATGAATCGAATCAAACCTCAGTTCACCCGGTGCTTGCCAGATTCTTTCTGCGAAAGTCGCATCCGCTCTCTAGGTCTTCTCTATAGATCGATAGAACCTTATTTCGAACAAGCCCGGCTATCGACGGCTGGCAGAGTACAGGATTCACCCCACTATTCAGAACCAACTTGCGCTAATCTTCACCATTTATTCATGATGCGTGGCCCATTGTTCGGCGAATGCAGGAGAACCCTGCTGGAAGCAAATGACCTTTATCCCGTCCAAACGACTGGAATGTACGATTTTTGATTCTGCAAATACTCTGCCAGTGGATGACTGTGTTCTTGAGGGTTTTCCGCAGGAATGGGGCGTCTCAGTTCACGACACAAACAGACAGTTTGAAAAAAAACTCAGCCCTCTCATTCAGAACGGTTATTGGAAACCCGTTCTGCTTGCTGGCCGCAACCATCATCATCCCTTCCCGGGCAAGTTCATGCTCCATCGGCTGCGGTGACGAATGATTTCCCCTTCGACCAGGTAAACCACGTCTTCAGCGATGTTAGTGGCGTGATCTGCGACCCGTTCGATCTGGCGACTGGCAGAAAACAGGTGGATGGCCGGTTCGATTAAGTTAGGCTGCCGCTGCATCAGGGCAGTCAGTTCGGAAATGATCGAGCGATTAAGCTGATCGACATCGTCGTCTTGCAAACAGATTTGCCGGGCGAGCGTCGGATCGAGATGAACATACGAGTCGATACTGCGATGCAGCATCGCCATCGCCAGCGTCGACATCTGCTTCAAATCCTCGGGGATGTAAATCTCCGGTGAACTGGCCACGCCACAGGCCCGTTCGGCAATGTTAACACCCAGATCAGCAACTCGCTCGAGTTCGCCACTGATCTTCATGACGGTGGTGATTCGCCGTAAATCGGTGGCTACCGGCTGGTGGAGTGCCAACAGCTTAAGGCACTCCTCTTCGATTTGCACATCGAGGGCGTCGATCAGATCGTCGCGGCTGTTCAACTCTCTGGCCCGTTCGAAGTCTCGCTTATGGAGAATATCGACGGCAATCTCGATCATTTCTTCGACCGAAGCACACATCGTCAACACATTGCGATGCAGTTGTTCCAGGTCGCGAATGAGGTGAATTGACATAAGGGGATAAACCGACTGAAAAGATAAGCCACGACTCCATTCAATCGCCGTTAGACGACGACCTCTTTCCCATTGATTGTGCCTCAAAACGGGACGCTAATTCAATAGCCCGTGCGGTTTTATTAGCTTGGACGGTAAGCGTGCGCAGTTTTTCAGCGAACAAATGCTGGTTTTTGCTGAAGGTTGACGAAAGGCTGCCGTGCTCACCGATTTTCGAATCAGCGGCTCGTCGTCAGTTGGTCGAGGAGTCGGGCCAGTTCCCCGGCTTGCGACCGGCGGCTGTACTGATCGATCCTTGATTGCGCGGCAGGGCTAGGAGTGGTTTCACCGATAGAATTCAATTGTCTGGTCAACCAATTGGCGATACCGGGTATATCTTTCGGCACAAAACAGGAATCGCTCCAGTGAGGCCGCAACAGGTCAAGAGCTTCGCCTTGCGGGCTGATTGCCAAAACTTCCTTCTGGATGGCCAAGTACTCAAACAATTTCGCGGGAACCACACGTTCTGCACCAGGTACATCGCTTAGCAAGAGCAGCAAAGCATCAGCCGACCGTTGCCAATCGAGCACTTCCGAATGGGGGCAATAGTCAAGGTTGACCACCTGGCAGCCTGTTTGGCTGCATCGGTCAAGGACCAGTTGCTGCTCGGGGGTTTTTCGGCCAATGCAAACGAACTCGATCTGGCTCAGTCGCTGTTCGTTCGCTTGTCGAAGCCGTTCGAGGGCATCGGCGAATGGGGAGAGCGAGGTCAGGTTCCAGAGAGTTCCTGTATAGACTAGCCGAATGGTTCCCGGCTTTCTGGCAAGCGGCCCTCTATTTGAGTTGGTTGAAGCTGAGCCAGTCAGGTCATCGGGGTCGAAGCCATTATAGATACAGCGGGTTAGTGTTTCGCACTTGGCTCGCGATAGTCGCGATTCGATTGATTGGACGCTGGCCCGCGTGGTAGCAACAACGGCACTGGCAGCCTTGAGTAGCCGCTGTTGCATCTGGTCTTGAATCCAGTCCGACCACCAGTCCTTAGAGAAGTTCTCAAGGTATTTGCTGCTAAGGTCCCATTCATCCCGGTAGTCGAGCACTAACGGCAACTTGAATTTGCGAGCAAGGCGTTCACCAACCAGAAACCCGGAGTAAGGCGGGGCAGTCGCCAAAATGGCGTCGTGCGGCATGCTGGCAAGCTGGTCTGCTCCGGCACGAACGGCGTTGGGGTACCACAACACCTGTGGATCAGGCTGTAACAGTTTCAAGATGACCCTTTTCGCCAGCTCTTTGGGTAGCGAGAGCAGGCGACTTAGGCTGCTGTGCGATGCCTTTTTGGCGATCGCCACTTGCTGCTTGAACTTATAGCTTGGTTCCCAAGTAGGCGCGCGAATGATGGTTGCTGATGGAGGAATATCTGCCAGCAAGCTTTCATCAATCAGGGGGACCGACGGATTGGAAGGGGTAAGGACCGTGACATCCCAACCAAATTCCTGCAGGTACTTCACCCATTTGACTGGCCGCTGCACCCCTGCCCCACCAACTGGCGGAAACATGTAGGCCACCAGCAGCAATCGCTTGCGGCGACTAGCACTTGGTCGCGAAACAGGTTGGGCCAGCGTTGGTGCAAGTGGCATGATGCTTTTACAAGGGCCAATAAGGCACAGTTAGGGACGTGATCGCTTAAACGTTAGCAGGGCTAACCGATTCCCTGACGATTGGTCGCTGCCATTGGCTACTGTCGCCGCTTCGACCGTTCTTGCTCGGATTTGGTAGCCATTCTTCCAGGCAGACCGTGCGAACGCCGTAAGGACGAAGCGCCGCCGCGAGTTCCTCAACGCACTCTCCCGCGAAGGGATGATTGTCATGCAGCAGCACCACATCTCCCGCAACGGGCTGAAAGGTGCGATACCAATGCGCAAGCTCCCCTTTGCTGGCCATCCGATAGTCTTTGGGATCGCGGTTCCACAAAATGCAAGACTCTTTACGCTGCCACAACCCTTTTACCTTGCCGATTGTCAGTTCCCCTTTGGGAGGTCGGACGATGCGAATATCGCGGCCGGTTAAGTCGTTAAGGTAAGCCCGTGTTCGCTGGACTTCAGCCAGAAAACTGGCGGTTGATGTGGTTGCTGGTTCGGTGTGGGACCAAGTGTGGTTACCAAGTTGATGCCCCTCGGCGCAAATTCGCTTCACGAGGTATGGATACTGAGCCGCTTTCTCACCAATCAGGAAGAACGTGGCCTTAAAGCCTTTGTCTGCCAGAGAATCTAACAGCCGAGGCGTGTATTCGGGATGCGGACCATCATCGAAGGTCAGGGCGATCGTAGGGGGTACCGAAGCTGGCCCCTTCACTAGCACGCTAGTGCGAGGGACAACGCTCGACATCATTGACCTGAGAACTTGCTTCAACACGCCTGGGCCTTTACAGCCAAGTACATTTGACGTACCGACCAACGAGTAAAAAAAGGACTGCGATTGGCCTGCGATCTGACTTAGATAAGCAGTACACCTCGGCAGTCGATTAATCGCTTTGGATGGTGTTCTTCTGTCAGCAAACACGACAATTCAAGTCAACTAAATCGCCGACTCTACAACCAATACTTTCGGAGCGGTGGCCGGGAGGGAGACGACCGCGCGAACAGGTCCTCTTTTCTCAACGATCTGGGACAGAGCAACGGTCAGTCCGTTTGTAGCGGCTGAAAGGGGGACCGGCTGGAACCTCCGCGCTCCACTCACCTGTTCGGTCACCGTTGGCCAGATTTTTTCCGAAAGAGCTGCTGCGAAGACTTGAGGATCACGTGGGGGAACGAGCCGGTCGAATCGTTGGTCGGCAATCTCGGGGATTCCGCCAACGCTCGTTGCGACAAACGGCGTTCCACAGGCCAGCGATTCGAGCAGCACGTTAGGGATCCCTTCGGAAATGCTCGACAGCGCCGTCACATTGGCTGCTCGATACCAGTCAGCCAACATGGCCTGCGGCTGTGGACCTCGCAATTCGATCACCGGCTGCAGCCCAGCCGCAGCAATCTGTTGGGTGAGAATCGGTTGCAGTTCGCCACTTCCCAGAATGATGCAGCGAAACGTTCTCCCCTGTTTGGCGAGGAACTGACATGCCTCAATCAGGTTCGGCCAGTCTTTGACGGGAACCAGTCGGCCGACAGCGACAATCAGTGGAGTCCGCTCATCGAGACCCAGCCGCTTGCGGGCAGCACTGCGATCTCCAGGACCAAATACGTCGCCATCGATCCCGCGGGGTGCAACTCGAATTCTTTCCGGTGCTATTCCGTCCGATATCAACGTCGCAGCGATATCCTGACTGACAGGCAACAGTAGGTCTGCTTGCTTGAGTCCATTCAAAATAGCTTGTCGCCGACCTCCTTTTCGGCCCAAAACCAGAATGTCGCTCCCTCCCAACATGACGGCTGCCGGAATTCCGCAAGCATGGGCCGCCTTCACTGCGACCGCACCATCGGGATGTGCCCAGTACGACAGCACCGCATCAGGCCGGAATTGAGCGATCTCTGATAGCAAAGCTTGCTTCACCGACCACCACAAACACTGGTTATATTGGTCGCGGAAAACCTTAGGGGGGTAGTAATACGGCAAGTAAGTCGTCTTCACTCCGGGGACCGCTTCGTAGCCGGTCCAAGGCGAAGTCGACTTCCATGCCCGTGGCGCAAGCCAACGCTGCCTGAGCCACGTAGGCCAGGGAATTGGGACGACCGCTTGCACTTCGTGCTGAGTGGCCAGGCCGCGCAGCATCGTGCGATTGAACGTGCCTAACCCCGGCTGACTGGGATTAGGAAACGCGTAAGAGAAGAACAGGATTCGCATAGCCTGTCAGCCAGCCTCTTTTTGTTTTGACTCTCTCGTCACGGCAGATCGATCTGATTTCACTATCTCGGATTATTCATGCTGTTGAGCACTTGAGCCGCAACCGGTTTCGCGTGATGAGTCTCTGGCGATATTACACAAAACAGACTGTCGTTGACGCTCAGCGCGAGGTATCGGAGGAAAGAGAAATGTCGTCGCGTATTGTAGCGGAACGGCGCGAGCCGTCCGGTAAGTCGGCTAGGTTCGGCCTTTGCTCAACAACCTATCGATGAGCAGGAGGGCTTGCGCCCTTCCGCTACTATTCTGAGTCAGTGCAACCAATCTGCTTGCGACTTACCAGACGCCGTCATCGGCTGCTGGAACTTGCAGAATTGGTCGTTGTTGAATGGAAACCGGCGCGTGATATCCCAAACCGGCTGGGCTCTGCAGTTCGGCACCCGAGTAGTATCCGGGAGCAACTGCGGCAGCGCAGTTCCCGCCGAAACAGCCTGGTTCATAAGCAGCCGAGCAGCTTGGACCATTGCAGCTGTAAACTGGCTGTGCATAACCGGGCCAGCTGCAAGCAGGTCCGCTACAGACTGGCGCACTGCAAACGGGTGCACTACAGGCTGGTCCACTGCATCCCGAGAAGCCACAATGAGGGGCAGCAAAAACGGGTGTTGAGCAGCCGCTGCAGCTCGACGGAGCAAAGCAGCCCGTAGCAAACACCGGCCCAGAACAGGTTGGACCCGAGCAAGATGGTGCAAAGCAGCCTGGGGTTGCAAAGCTTGGACCAGCACACGATGGGGTGGAGCAGCTTGGGGCATGGCAGCCGCGCAGCAGATGCCGCCGACCGGCTTCTGTCTGATCCGAAGTGGCTAAGGCGATCCCCAATACCAGCAAGACTCCTGAAACTCGATACGAAAGCATAGCCAAATCACCTTGTGAAAAAGGGCCAGTCAGCCGGCTCCTTGAACGCAACACACATCAAGGAGGAAAGCCAAACAAACCTGTTGAAATCTGTGACCCGCCTGATTTCTTGGCAAGCACCTTGGATACTCTTTAGGCGATCCTTGAAGAACCGACGCAACCGCCCGACCTCCATTGACTGAAGTCAAACCGGCAAGCACTCCTCTTGGGACGGCCAAAACGTTAGGCAGCCGCGTTGATTCCACATCAAAAAACCAGCCCACCTCGTTCAATCTACCGGCCACCAGAGAGCGGAGGCTGATGAGAACGCCCAAGGCGGCACGGTTCAGCAGAACGGAATTCCAACCTTGCTGGTTGTAACGATTGTGCAACTGCTAACAACGAGCGCGGAGACAACCGTTCAAACAAGTGGGGGGCTGGTCTTGGAATCTCAGGAGTGATGCATCACTTCGCAGCCAGCACTGGCAGACCGGCGCGGGATGCGTCAGGCGTTACCGTGATGGCAATCGCCTTGAAGGCCGGCGTCTTCGAGCGGGGATCGACCGCGCGCGAGACCAACACATTCGCCTCGGGGTAGTACATGAGGGCGTTTCCTTCCCGAATTTCTGGGAAGGCTCGAGCGATAATCCCCTTCATTTCGCCAGTTGCACTCCGAACCACAACCCGCTCTTCGGGAGTCAGGCCTAACTTCGGGAAGTCGCTTGGATTGATCAAAATCACATCGCGACGATCAATCCCCCGATACAGATCGTATTCTTCATAGACGACCGTATTGAACTGCCCTTCACTGCGAACAGTCATCAGTCGCAACTCGCCCGGCTGGCCAATCAGGTCGGGCAACGGGTGAATCCGTAAATTGGCTCTCCCCGACTTTGTTGGAAACTTAGGCTCGTGAATCGTGCGGCCTGGAATCTGAAACTCTTTCTTGGTCTTATCGACTTCCGTCAACTGCTCGAAGCCGGGGACAATCGCGGCGATCGCTTCGCGAATGCGGCTCGTCTTTTCCATCGCCGCCCAATCGACACCCCCCGAAGTTCCCAATATGTCGCGGGCAATTCGCGAAATCACTTGAATTTCGCTTCGTGGACCTTCGTGACGACGCGGACCACCATCGCTGACTCGCACATAGTTGAACATCGATTCCTGCGTGGTGATCTCTGGCTCTTCATCGCGGGCCAATACCGGCAGAATGATTGTCTCTTTGGCCAGCCCGTGAGCGTGACCTGTGTTAAGAGTCGTATTCAAATAAACAAGCTGTTCCAGCTCTCCAAGCGCCTTCGCTGCATAGGTCGCATCTGGATTCGAACCATAAAGGTTCCCACCCAGGCAGAAACCAAACTTAAGCTGATGCGATTCCGATTGCTCCATGCAGGCCAACGTATCGAGGCCGGGAGTTGTCGGAAGGGTCACACCAAAATGCTTCTGCAGATTTTCAAAGATAGCGTCCTTTAGCTTGGGTGTGACCCCTACGCTCCCAATCCCCTGAATGTTCGAATGCCCGCGAATAGGCATGAGACCAACCCCAGGCCTGCCAACCATCCCTCGGAGAAGCGCTAAGTTGGCAATCGCTTCCACGTTTTCAACTCCGTATACGTGGTGGGTGATCCCCATCGTCCAGGCAAAGACGGCGCGCTTCCCGCGCGCGTATCGCCGCGCGATCTCATCAATGTCGCTAAGGGCAATTCCCGACTTGGCAACGATATCGTCCCACGAGAGGCCCATTAAGTGGGACTTCCACTCGGGCCAGCCTTCGCAGTAGTCGGTCAAATACTGCTCGTCTGCCGCGCCCAACTCAATAATTCGCTTGGCAATCCCTTGCAGCAGCGACAGATCACCGCCGATATGG
>JAIXVG010000329.1 GCA_027483145.1 Planctomyces sp. | reverse complement strand
GAATTGGTTGAAGGGGTGCGAACGCCTCAGTGCACCATGGTTCCCGACAGTCGCGACCAAAGTACTTCGGACCATGGCTGGGACTTGAAGACTGACGGAGAGAAACTGCGTCCGATTATTGCACGGCTTGAGGCCCAGGGGATTCGGGTTAGTTTGTTTGTTGATCCGGATGCGAAACAGATGCCGCTGGCCAGAGAGTTAGGGGCCTCGCGGGTCGAGCTTTATACAGAACCCTTTGCTCGCGAATTCGAGGCTGGTCGGGTGAGCGAGGTGGGTGAGCTTTATCAGCGGGCAGCTGTGGCGGCGATTAGGGTTGGATTACAGGTAAACGCGGGCCATGACTTGAACCTGCATAACCTGACCCCGTTTTTACAATGGGTGCCGCAAGTGCTGGAGGTTTCGATTGGCCATGCACTGATTGCTGATGCACTGGAGTATGGATATACGGAAACGGTGAAGAGGTATCTCGCAGCGATTGATGCTGCCAAAGCTTAAATCCAATCGAGCCTTCGGTGTTAACAGATGGGCCAAATTGTTTGCGTTTGGCGAATTGTGCGGTTGGAAGCGGAGGGATTGAAATGGTGAGACTGCGAACGCTGATTCTGGAGGAGATTTTACCCCCGCTGATGCTGTTTGTGATGGTGTTGGTCGTTTGGCATATGGCGGTGGTCTGGACGGGCGTGAAGCCGTTCTTGTTACCCAGCCCGCTGAAGGTGATGCAGACCATTTGGGAGAACAGCGGCAAACTGGCGGTTGGGATTCGACTGACCGGGGCGGCTGCACTCGCCGGATTTGGGTTGAGTGTGCTCTTGGGGACGCTGACCGGGTTCGTGTTTTCGCAGTCGCGGCTGATTCGGAACAGCGGTTACCCGTACGCGATTTTTTTGCAGACCGTCCCGATTATCGCCATTGCCCCGTTGATCATCTTTTGGTGCGGCCGGGGATTTGTAGGGGTGGTGGTCGTGGCGTTCATCATTAGTCTGTTTCCAATGATTGCCAATGCCACGGCTGGGCTGACATCGGTTGATCCTGACCTGCTCGACCTGTTTCGACTGAATAACGCCAGTCGCTGGCAAGTTTTGTGGAAGCTTCGGTTGCCGAATTCGGTCCCGGCGATTTGCACGGGGGCCAAGACGGCGAGCGGGTTAGCAGTCGTCGGGGCGATTGTGGGAGAGTTTTACACGGGAGCAGGAACAAATGCCTATGGGCTGGGTTACCTGATTCAGTTTGCGACAGGCCGGCTGAAGGTGGATGAGCTGTTTGCCTGTATTTTCGCTTCGACGCTGTTGGGAATTGTCATCTTTGGGTCGGTGAACCTGATCAGCGACCGGATTTTGTCGCGATGGTATGTGCCAGTGGTCGAGTATCGGGGGTGACCGTTCGGGGTTCAGAGTTGATGGTTCACTGTTAAGGGGCGTCGGTGGGAGGCAAAACAAGGGGAGAGTCGTTAATGTGCTGGGCGGCCACATGGTTGGTTGCAGTAGCGATTCGAGCCGGAAGGTGTTTGCTTGCGTTTCCCTGACTATCCGTTTTTGTCACATTTTTTCGATCGTCCAGCGGGAAAGTTGCACTATCTCGATCAGGGGGAAGGGCCTCCGGTTGTGATGCTGCATGGGAATCCGAACTGGTCGTTCTACTACCGGCGGTTGATGGCACGCTTGATGCCGACGCATCGGTGTCTGGTTCCTGACCACCTGGGATGCGGGCTCTCGGATAAGCCAGGCCTCAAAGATTATCCGTTTACACTGGCGGAGCGGGTTAAGGACATCAACGACTGGCTCGACTTTTTGAAGCTTGATCGGCCTGTTTCACTGGTGATGCATGACTGGGGCGGCATGATCGGGTGTGCGGTGGCAGTGGCCCGGCCCGAAATGATCGATCGGCTGGTAGTGCTAAACACGGGGGCGTTTCCACTGCCCAAGTCGAAGCCCGTTCCGTGGCAGTTGCGGTTAGCACGGACTCCAGTCCTTGGCTCGATACTGGTGAAGGGTTTTGGGGCGTTCAGCGAGGGGGCGGTTCGGTCGTGCGTCACGCGAACCAAAATGCGGCCCGAAGTGGCGCGGGCGTATTGCGCTCCCTACGATAGCTGGGCGAATCGGGTCGCAGTCCATGAGTTTGTGCGGGACATTCCCCTGAAGCCGGGCGATCGAAGCTGGGAAACGGTGAGTGGGACGGCCGATCGACTGGAGATACTGACCGACAAGCCAATGCTAATTGGCTGGGGCGACCAGGATTTTGTGTTTGACCACCACTTTCTGGCCGAGTGGAAGGGGCGATTTCCCAAGGCGCGGGTCCTGCAGTATCCCGAGTGTGGCCACTACATCTTAGAAGACGCTCCAGAAGAATTGCTCGACGAGATTTGCCAGTTTCTGACGTAGGGTGCAAGTTACTGGATCGGCATCTGCTGATCGCTGGGTGGTCGAGCCGGCCGGAACGGAGTTCGGCTCGACCGGTGGCGGATTTGGCGTTCATGCGACTTGGGGGTGCATTTCGCGAGGGGCCGGGTGCCCCGCGAGAAAGCGGACTGCGCCGATTTTGGGCATGCAAGATCGGTGTTCTGGGGTGCCTGGGTTGTGTGCGATGTTTTCTTGAGGTTTTTTGAGAAGTTCAAGAGTGGCAGTCGGGGGTGTGAAGGCCCGTTTTTTGATAGGTTTTGCTCTGTCTCGTTGAAGTCTTTTCAAACTGCATGTTTTTTTGGCGGAGCTGGCGCAATGGTTGCAGATCCAATCATTTCAATACTGACGGATGCGTGGGAGAAGCGGCGATTTCTGCCGGAGTGTCGGAAAACTGTCCAAATTACGCGCAGTTTGCCATAATTGGGAATCACAGGGAGGTGTTTGGGCCGTAAAACTAATTAGTAACCGCAGATTTGATCTCGCCAGATACTCTCCCGTCGTCATCATCGTTCCGTTCAGTCGAGCACTTCTTTTTACCCATCGTTGGCCAGGAGGCTAATTCTGATGCATGAAGCACGTATATGTGGTGGATCCCAAGGCTGGGGTTTATGTGTCGCGAGTCAAAGAGGAAGTGATGCTCTGACAGGCCGGCTACCGGGTGTTGGATTAGTGGCCGCAGTTTGCCTGTTTACTGTTTGCTTGTTTACGGGGATGCTGACTTCACTGGATGCAGCAGAGCCTGAACTGCCGCCATTGCCAACGCCGATTTCGGGCTCGCTGGTCATTTGCGGAGGGGGAGCAGTTCCGCAGGATATTCGCGAAAAGTTTATGGAGTTGGCAGGTGGGTCCCAGTCGCATCTGGTGCTGATTACCACTGCCAGCATTTACGCCGATACGCCAGGGTTTGCCGAACGAGTGAGTTACTGGTCTGAATTTGGTCCGGCGTCGCTAACGATTCTGCATACGCGTTCGCGGGAAGTGGCTGATGAGCCTGAATTCTCGGCCTGCCTCGAACAAGCAACTGGAGTTTGGTTCGGTGGGGGAGATCAGAACTTCCTGGCCGACACCTATCTGGGAACGCTAACGGAAAGCCGGCTGCGCGGCGTGCTGAACCGGGGTGGTGTACTGGGTGGAACATCGGCCGGCGCCGCAATCATGTCTCGGGTGATGATCTGCGAGGGGAAGCGAGATCCTGTGATTGGTCGCGGCTTCGGGTTTTTGCCCAATACGATCGTTGATCAGCACTTCAACCATCGTGACCGGATGACGCGGCTGACGAAGGCGGTCAATTCGCATCCGGGGAATGTCGGGATTGGAATCGATGAATGCACTGCCTTGGTAGTTACCGGCCGAAAGCTGCAGGTGGTGGGTGATGATAAGGTGACTGTGATCTTTTCGGCTGGTGCAGGTAAGCCGGAACGGGTGCTGAAGCTGGCTGCGGGCGATAAGGGGGACCTCGTGGGATATGCCCGAGTCGCCCTCAATCGGGCAGGAAAGCGATCGACAACTCCTGCAGGGGAAACAGTCTCGAAGGGGACGCTGGTGATTGCTGGATCGGGGCCTACTCCTCCGGTGGCGGTCGAGCAATTCCTGAAGGCGGCTGGTGGCGAAGCGGCTTCGCTGGTTGTGCTGGCAGATCAGAAAAGTGGCTCGCAGGTTGGGAAAGAAGCGCTCGAGCGGCTGAAGGCGGCTGGCGCAACGAATGTGCTGGAGATCAATGGCTTGCCCGAAACGGCGGCTGAGCTAACCGAATTCGATACGATATTAAACAAGGCCCAGGGGGTCTGGTTTGCTGGTGATTCTTCGCAGCAGTTGGTCCATGTGTATGTCGGTCGGCGACTGGCAACTCTGTTACAGGGAGTGCTGGAACGGGGCGGCGTTGTGGGCGGAGCAGCGGCTGGCGGGTCGATTCAGGGTGAATATGTTGTAACCGGGGCGGGAAGCGATAACTCGCCTGGTGGCGCTGCTATGTCGACTGGGTTTGGCTTCTTGAAAGATGTGGCGATTGCTTCCAGTATGGCTGACGAAGCGGTCGCTAAAGATTTGCGTCAGTTGCGGGCCAGCCATCCCGATACGTTGGGAGTGGCGATTGATCCGGCTGGGGCCATGGTTGTTCGCGGTTCAACTGCTGAGGTGGTTGGTGACAAAGGGATCACTGTAGTCGGCGATGCGGTCGATGGAGTGACTTCGGGGCCCGAATCGATTTTGTTGTTGCCCGGCGAACGGTTCGATTTCCTGCAGCAATCGCGCATGGCTCCGGTGAGCGCGGCGGTCGTTTCCGAGAAGGGGACTGCTCGATCGGCAACCCGCACGATGGAGTAGTCGCTAAAAGGGTTGCGATAGAGCGGCATTGGTCGATCGAGGCTGGATTAAGTCGGCCAGAGTTTTGGCTGATCAGCGTTCAAGCACAAGAACCCGACCACTCACGAGGTTGGCTCGGCTGAAGCTTGGATGCGTATCCCTAGTGTTCTGCGTTAGTTGCAGATGCTGTGGATGGCGGCCTCGAGGACTTCGGCACTGGCGCGGAGTTGTTGCTGCTCTAGGAGGCTGAGTGATTGGGGGGCAGTGGCCAGAACTCCGTCGCCGCCAACGAGTCGGGGCAACGAAAGGGTGATGTCTTTGATGCCCTGCACATCGGGAGTGGCTGAGCAGACAGTGAGGATGGCCCGTTGATCGTGCAGGATCACATCGACGATGCGGCTGAGGGCGCTTCCAATCCCGTAGTAAGTGGCTCCCTTCCCTTGAATGATGTGGTAGGCGGCCCGGCGGACACGATGATCGATGTTAGCGCGGGCTTCATCATTGAGAGTGACCTTGCGGAGCTTGCAGAACTCTTCAAGTGAGACTCCGGCGATGGTGACCGTCGACCAGCTTAGGACTTCTGAATCCCCATGTTCGCCGATCACGTAGGCATGCACGTGTTGGGGGTCGACGCCAACAGCTGACCCCAACAGGGTGCGAAAGCGGGCAGTGTCGAGAGTAGTCCCAGAGCCGATGACGCGTGCGGGATCGGCTTTCTCACGTGTGGCAATCTTGGCCGTGATGTGAGTCATGACATCGACGGGGTTCGTGGCGACCAGGAGAATGGCGGTTGGGGCGGCCTTTAGGATTTGAGGGACGATTGAGGCAAAGACGGCGGCGTTGCGTTCGAGCAGTTGCAGCCGGGTTTCGCCAGGCTTTTGCCCGACACCAGCGGCAATGACGACGACGCGGCAGCCTTCCAGGTCGTTGTAGGTTCCGGCTGAGACCTGCATGGGATGGGCAAACGGAACGGCATGAAAGATATCGTCTGCTTCAGCGGCAGCCCGTTCGGCGCTGTAGTCGACCAGGACGATTTCGCGGCCGACGCCGCGCATAACCATGGCGAAGGCGGCTGTTGAGCCGACCATTCCGCATCCGACGACACCGATTTTCATGGGAACGTCCTCAATATCGAGAGTTTCGCTTGGGAGCAGGGGGAGAACAACTGAGCGAGTTGGGAGTCAGCAACCCATTTGCGTATGATACGGTTTGGGGAAGCGATCGGAAATCGGACGAGGGACTAAGTCTTCAAGGTCAGTTCGATGTTCGACATTCGATGGATCTGACAATGCGTGCAATGCAGTGTCACCCTATTGGTCAAGTTGGCCGGATTGGCAACGTTTTAGCTTCCCATGAAAAGAACCCGATCACTCGGTTGGTTCGGTGGGAGTTTGAAGTGACGTTCTCTGAACATCGTGATTCATTTCGCAGTGAGAGCCGATTCTTGTGAGTAATCTTCTGACATCGCAGGATATCCCGATCGAGCTGGCCTCGGAAGCGATTGCCATTCGCGTCCGGTGGTTTGGCTTGTGTGTGGGGATCGTGCTGGTCAATTTTGTGGGGGATGTTCCCAATCAGGCGATCCTGAATGCCATTCTGGTGTTGGGGGGGGTCTATGCGATTTTGGATACTTGGTACAGCTTCGGGAAGCGAGTGTTTCTGGAGAATGGGCGGCTGTTTATCTCGCTGATGGAAGCGACGTTTATTGGTTTGTTATGCCTCTTTGATGATGGTCTCGCCAGCCCGTTTCGCTTTTACTATTTCCTGTCTCTGCTGGTTTGCGCGATGCGGTATCCCTCGTGGATGACGTATGTGACGCTGGTGATGCATATCGTTAGCTACAGTACGGTGGCGCTAACGGGGCCGCTTAAGGGGACCGAGGATCAGGCAACGCTGCTGTTTCTGATTACGCTGATGGCCTGGATGACTTGGGCATGCACATCGCTATCGGCGGTGCTGTCGGCCGCGAGAGAGCGATTGACGCAACTTAACCGCGCGCTGCAGCAGAATCAGGCGTTGCTGGAAGATCGCATCAGTGAGCGAACGGCCCAGTTGCAGCAATCGCAAGCGATGCTGGTGCAGCACGAAAAACAGGCTGCGTTTGGATTACTGGCAGCGGGCATTGCGCATGAGGTGGGGAATCCGCTGGCGGCGATCAGCTCGCTGGTGCAGCTATTGAATCGGCGAGAGATTGATGGAGTAACGCGTGAAAAGCTGCATCTGGTTGACGATCAGCTTCGGAGAATTCAGCGAACCTTGCGCGAGCTGATTGACTTTAGTCGCCCTGCTTCATCGCTGGAGACTTCTTGCGATTTGCATGCGGTCATCAATGAAGCACTCAGTATTGCCAAGTATTACAAGCGGAAGAAGGGACGCCGGATTGTGACGGCGTTCGCAACGGGCCTACCTAACATCAATATCGTGCGTGATGAATGGGTGCAGGTCTTTTTGAATCTGGTACTGAACGCGATGGATGCGACGATTGAGGGGGGGACGATCAAGATTGAGACGTCACTCGCGGAGGGAGTGTTGCGGGTAGCAATTAGTGACGATGGATCGGGCATTGAAAAAGCCCATCAGGCCCACATTTTTGAGCCGTACTTTACGACGAAAGAAACGGGAACGGGGCTGGGGCTATTTGTGTGTCGGAACATGATCGCCAAAGCGGGGGGGACGATTGAGTTAACCGAGTCATCACCTGCAGGGACTACGTTTACCGTGTTGTTATTGCAGCCAGGGCTAGTGGGTGTTGAGGGGTCTCTGGCAGATCGCAAGCAGGTGAAGGCACTGGTGAGTTGATATCGTGGGTTAAGGATAGGACGAAAGTAGCGTTCATTGGAGATTTCGTTGCAGGGAGCGATCATGGTGGAAAACCACATTTTATGTGGTTCGCAAGGTTAGTCCTTCAACAACGTGAAAACAGGTTTTGAGAAAAGAAGTGAGTCATTCGTGAAGCAAGCGCGCTCGATTTTGATTGTGGAAGACGAAGAGATCATCCGGTCTTCTCTAGCCCAGTTTTTGGGTGAAGAGGGATACGAGACGATCGCGGCAGGAACGGTTGCAGCGGCAGTGGAGATTTCCCGGCAGAGAGATTTTCACGTGGCAATCTGCGATGTCCAGTTGCCCGATGGAGATGGGCTGGCCCTGCTTCGGCGACTACAGCAGATTAACCCGAATGTTTCCGGGATTATCATTACCGCGTATGGAACAGTTGAGAACGCGGTGGAAGCATTTACGCACGGAGCGTTTGACTACCTGCAAAAGCCAGTCATTTTTGATGACTTAAGTAACAAGCTGGAGCGACTGTTTCAGTTTCGTGACTTGTACCTGGAGAATCAGGCGCTGCGGCGTGAGCTGGCGCGCCGCGATTCGGGTGATGAGCTGGTCGGCAGCAGCAAGTCGATGAAAGAGGTTCATGAAGCGATCCGGCGAGTCGCACTCACTAATTCGAATGTGCTGCTAGTGGGTGAATCGGGAACAGGGAAAGAGCTATTCGCGCGAACGATTCATAAGCTGGGGCCCAAGAAAGAAGAGCGTTTTCTGGCAATGCACTGCGCGACGCGGCCAGTGGAGGCGCTTGAAGCACAGTTGTTTGGTGTCGCTTCAGGGACATTGTCGAACGGGTTGGGGGAACATGCAGGGCTGTTTCGTCAGGTAGGCGACGGGACGCTGTTTCTCGATGAAATTTTGCAATTGCCCCTATCAACGCAGGCCAAATTGCTGAGGGCCATTGAGCATCGTGAATCGTTGCCGTTGGGTGGGGCCGAGCCGGTTGCGGTGACCTGTCGCTTGGTGGCAGCCACCACGAAAGAGTTACAGCAGGAAGTGACCGAAGGGCGAATGCTCGAGGATTTGTTCTATCGGCTCGACGGGGTGAAGATTCGAATTCCGCCCTTACGAGACCGGTTGGATGATGTGCCGGAACTGGTCGATTTCTTTATCGCCAAGCATTCCCGGGCCATGGGACAGATTGTGACTGGAGCGACCAGCGAAACGATTCGGCTGTTGGTGAATGCGGAATGGAAAGGGAACGTGCGGCAACTTGATAATGCAATTGCCCGGGCAGTGATGATGTGTGATTCGACCCAGTTGCAACCGAAGGACTTGCCACCCGATTTATCGGGATTGGCACCGGCGCTACCTGATAATGACGATTTACGTTCAGCCATTCGCCACTACGAGCGTCTACACATTGTGCGGGTGCTGAAGCAATGGCCCGATAAAAGAGAAGCCGCCAAGCGATTGCGATTGGGGTTATCGAGCTTGTATCGGAAGATCGAAGAGTTGGGGATTGATTTGTAGGTTTGACTCCTTTGGTGCTGTGCTCAATGGGACGTTTTTTGGTTGGGATCGGCTCGACTTGTGGTTGAGCCAACTGGTTATTGATTTGAGTTGATTGAGGTTGGGTGGCCCGGCCAACTTGTGGCCGGGCCGCGTAGCGGCAAGATGCCTGTTCATGCGATAGGCATGCAGTTTGAGGGTGGATAGCAGGTAGGCTGTCAGCGGGAATAGTTGCCAGATGGCGTGGCTTCTTGTTGCTTCGCAACCCGACCAGTCTGTCGACTGATCGGGCCAACCGGGTTAGCCTGGAGCGGTTCAGATAAGTTAGGTAGCCCGGCTAGTTCTTGGTCTCCGCCACGTTCCGTAGGCCCTACAATCTTCGTGAGTCGTATCCTCTCGAACTGCAGCCATAAGACGGGTTTATAGATGGTACGACGGCGGATTGAAGATGAAGAGAAGCACGTTCACTTTCTGACGTTCTCTTGTTACAAGCGCCGGCAATTCCTCGAACCAGACAGAGCCAAGCGGATCGTGATCGGTCACCTCGGTCGCAGGCTTGCAATGCATAATGGGCTGTGTTTGGGCTTTGTGATTATGTCAGACCATATCCATGCGATGGTCTGGTTCCCGGAAGTGCTGCAACTCGCGCCGTTTATGAACAAATGGAAAGATCAGACATCGCTGGCACTAAAGTCATTGTTCCAAGAGCAATTCACGGGATACTGGTCGCAGATTCCGGCGGATGATCCCGTTTGGCAGGCTCGCTACTACGACTTCAATATCTGGAGTCGCGATAAGGTCGAAGAGAAACTGAATTACATGCATCTGAATCCGGTGCGGGCGGGTTTGGTTGAGCGTGCAATCGACTGGAAATGGAGCTCTGCCAGATGGTACGAAGACCAGCAGTCGGTTGGAATTCCAATCAGTTGGCCTCCTGGCCTTGAGGATGGTGATGAGTTCGCTGTTAGATGATCCTGCGAGGTCTTTTGGCGGCGTTGTGTTGTTGAGCAAGCGTACTCAGCCCTGACCAGTTCAGATGAGGTTGGGTGACCCGGCCAACTAGTGGCCGGGCCCCGTGGCGGCAAGATGCCTGTCCATGTGGATGCCATGCGGTCTGAAGGTTCGCGGCAGATGGGTGTTCAGTAGCTATCATTGCCGGATGGCGCGGCTTCTTGTTGCTTCGCAACCCAACCAGTCT
>JAIXVG010000427.1 GCA_027483145.1 Planctomyces sp. | reverse complement strand
GGTCAAGCGCGTCGTCGTCGCGGGGTGTCTGGTGCAGCGGCACAAGACCAAGCTGCTGGCCGACGAGCCGGGCATCGACAAGCTCGTGGGCGTTTTCGATCGCGAGCACATCGTCGAAGCCGTCCGCGGCGTCTCTTTTCAAGTTCAAAAAGGAGAAATGGTCGCCTTTCTGGGCCCCAACGGCGCCGGTAAAACAACGACACTCAAGCTCCTCGCCGGGCTGATTCATCCCTCCGCCGGTTCCGCAACCGTTCTGGGCCACATCCCTTGGAAACGAACCAACGCCTACCGCCGACGCTTTTCGCTTGTCATGGGTCAGAAAAACCAACTTTGGTGGGACCTCCCAGCTCAAGAGTCCTTCCGGCTCCACAAAGAAATCTATCGCATCGAGTCAGCCCCCTTTAACAAGCGTCTCGACGAGCTAACCACCCTCCTCGAAGTCAAGCACCTGACCCGCCAAGCCGTTCGCGAGTTATCGCTGGGCGAACGCATGCGCATGGAACTAATCGCCGCTTTACTCCACAGCCCCGAGGTCTTATTGCTCGATGAACCAACCATCGGCCTCGACGTCATCTCCCAGCGCAAAGTGCAAGAGTTCCTCAAGTTCTATCAAGCCGATCAGCAGATCACCGTTCTCCTCACCAGTCATTACATGAAAGACGTCGAAGCCCTTTGCAAACGCGCAATCATCATCAACGAAGGAGAAATCAAGCAAGACGGCCCTCTCGACGACTTGCGAGATCAGTTCAGCCAACACAAACAAATACGTCTGCAGTTCGCCCCCGGACCATTCCCAACCAACCTCGAACAGTTCGGCCGCATCGTCGAATCGGTCCCTCCCAAAGTCACACTTGAAGTCCTTCGCGATCAAATCCCGAAAGTCCTCGCCCGCTTACTCGAAACCTCCTCCATCGAAGATGTCGGCGTCCAGGATCGCCCCTTGGAAGAAGTCATCGCCGAAGTCTTCGCCGCCAAAACGAGACTAACAAAATCAATTACCTGAACACCCAACAACTTCATGACTGCCAATACACAAAGCAGATTGTAGGGCAGGCTCCTGCCTGCCGACCTCTGGCTGGGATTCACGACCGACTTCGTGTCACAAATTGATTTTCAGGCAGGCGGACGCCTCCCCTGCAAAAACTAAATGCCTCCAGTTAGACAGTCTTACATCGAGCACAACCCTTAACTGGCTTTTCGTCCCATGCGATACTCCCGTGTTTTCATCGACTCCATTGGCTACGAACTAGCCCCCGATGTCATCACCTCTCAAGACATCGAGCAGCGACTCGCCCCCGCCTACGAGCAACTCAAAATCTCCCCCGGCCAGTTAGAAGCCTGGACCGGGATCGCCGAACGTCGCTGGTGGCCCGAAGGCTACTCGGTCACCACCGGTGCCACCGAAGCCGCGCGTCGCGCCCTCGAACAATCAAACGTCGCCGCGCGCGATCTTGGCGTTCTCATCTATGCCGGTGTCTGCCGCGAAAAGTTCGAACCCGCAACCGCCTGCAGCGTCGCCGCCAATCTCAAAATCAGCCCCGACGCCGCTATTTTTGATGTGAGCAATGCCTGCTTAGGTGTCCTCAATGGCATGGTCGATATCGCCAATCGCATCGAGCTGGGCCACATTCGCGCCGGCCTCGTCGTCTCGTGCGAAAGCGCTCGCGAAATTGTCGAACTCACGATCGAGCGGCTCCTCTCAAACATTAACCGCGAAGCCCTCACTCAATCGATCGCCACCCTCACCGGTGGCAGCGGCGCTATCGCCGTCTTACTCACCGATGGATCCTTTGGCCGCGATCACGCTCATCGGCTCCTGGGTGGAGTCACCAAAGCTGCCCCCGAACATCACGCCCTTTGCACCTGGGGCTATCAACCAACCGGCCTCCCCATCGTGCAGCGTGTCGAGAGCACCCTCCCGACGGCTCTCACCCACACCAAGTTCGGCCAGCTTGTCCCCTCCAGCGTGCAAAGCCTCGTCGGCCAAGTCCTTCCATCCCGCTTATCGCAAGCCTTTCAGCAGTTCATGCAGACCGACTCGATATCCATCATGCGCTTCGGCGTCGAACTCGGCATATCGACGTGGGGAGCATTCCTCGAACGAACCGGCTTACGCCACGACCAAATCGATAAAGTCATCTGCCATCAAGTCGGCAAAGGCCATCGCGAACAGGTCCTCGCCGCTCTCGGAATCGGCGAAGGCAAAGACTACAACACCTTTCCCTTTCTCGGAAACATGGGAACTGTGTCGCTCCCCCTCACAGCCGCCCTTGCTCACGAACGAGGCTTCCTCAAAAAAGGGGACCGCGTTGGCTTCTTAGGCATCGGCAGCGGCCTTAATTGCCTCATGCTGGCCATCGACTGGTAACTTCCCCAGCCTCCTGCCCCACCGAGCCGACGATGCCAATCGTCGGGTTCTTATAGCCTATCCGAAAACCGGTTGTGCTTGTTCAAGAACCTCGTTTTCTCAGGCGTACGATCAATCCTTCAGAGGTTTTCGGATAAGTTCTTAAAGTCCTCTCGGTGGTCCCATCAGTAGCAGTGTGCCACTGCTGGCTTGCCCAGCAGTGCAATTCAACCCGTTCAACCAGCAAAACAACCCCCTACGGCGCCGTATCACATAAATCGATAATCAGCTTCTCTAACTGCTCATACGTCAGGTTCAGCGCAGCCAGCGAACGGGGCTGACCAGAAGCCGCTTCGTAACGTCGCAGCACAAACCGCCCGTTCCCCAGTGTCGAAAGCAGCACTTCGTAGTACCGGGTACTATTTGCGTTCGTTGCGGGCGGGTTCGATCGAATCAGCACCTGGGCCTGCTCTGCATCAAACTCAATCGGATTCAGCGACTCCAGCAAATAGGTCAGCCGTCCACAAAGTTGGCCAGCCCATTGCTTCAGTGTGTCGGCGTTCGCCCCCGTTAACCGAGGTACATGCATCTCGACTCCCTCCAGCGCGCAGCCCAGCACCTCAACGCTGTGGCAGTAAAGGCTAACCGTCACTCCCGCCGCATCGCTCGCCGTGAGCACGCGCGGGGGCACAAAGGCCTGCCCCGCCAGCGGCGCAAGTTGCAATATCAAATCAGACGCAAGCGTCATTGCTATTTCCCCAGCTTCTTCCCTGGTTCCCCGAGCCCCCTGATCCCTAATTCGTCTAGCCTTCCGAGCCGATGATGCCAATCGTCGGGTTCTTCGATTTCAGGCCTCTCAATCCCCGCTCCCTTAATTCGCCAACCTCTCAATTATATGACATAGTCAGCCCCGTTAGGGGAGATCGATTTCCAACCAACCCCAGTTCCACCAAATCTCGGCCACCGCAACCACCCACCATTTTCATCCCAAATCCTCCGGGCTAACGTCTCACATTCCAGCTCATTCATCCGCTCCTGCCATAGTCCATCCCGTAGAAATCGATCCTTGCGAAATCCAAAACTCACCTCCACCCGCCAGTTTCTTTCTCCCGCTCTACCACTTCTCCCCTCCCAAAAATTGGCAATGCCGCCAACCTTGCCTATCATTCTCCTCACTTAGTAATTGCCGCTTCCCGTTTTTGGAGTCTCAACATCGAGTTCCCCGCGGTTGCCAAGGGCGAACTTGGGCCGGTGACTGACTTAACCGATCTTGTCCCCAGACTAAGTGCCAACCCTCAGTTCAAACTGGTCTCTAAGGCTCTGACCAGTGGAAACAGCGCCACCATCGATGGCGCCTGGGGATCATCCTGCGCGCTCAGCGTCGCTGCGTTAATGGTGACCACCACCAAACCCCTGGTCGTTATCCTGCCTCACCCCAAACTGGTCGACGATTTCGCCGTCGATGTCGCCGCATTCTGTGGCTTCTCCCCAGCCATTTTCCCAGCCTGGGACAGCCTCCCCGAAAACTTTAACATCGCCGACAGCCTTTTGGGCAAACGCCTGCAGGTGTTGCGGTCACTCGAATCATCGCGCCCTCCAGCCGTCGTCGTGACCTCGATGGCTGCTCTCTTGCAGCCGGTCCCACAGTCTCAAAACCGCTCCCGCGTCTCGCGGCAACTTTCGGTCGGAACTGAAGTCTCGCTCGATGAACTCTCTGCCTGGCTCGTCGCTCATCAGTTCGAAAAAGTCAGTGCCATCGAACTCCCCGGCGAGTTCAGCGTGCATGGCGGTATTGTCGACATCTATCCACCCGATCTGGCAGACCCCGTCCGTATCGAGCTGTTCGGCGACGACATCGAGTCGATCCGCTCATTCCAGGTCGAATCCCAACGCACCATCGAGTCACTCGATGACATCACCATCAGCGTCCTCTCACACGCCGAAGACCACAATCAACCAGCCCACAACGGCCAGACACTCGATCCCACCCTTTTCGATCAGAGCGCTCACTTCTGCGACTCCGTTCCCCCACAAGCAGCTTACGTCCTCGTCGAGCTTCCAGAGATCACCGGCGAAGGCAAGCTCTATCTCGAACGCCTCAAAGATCGCCGCGGCCACTTCAGCGTCGAAGCAACCCTTGAACGCTGCGTCGCCCTCCCCTCGGTCGTCATCGCCCCCATCGCGGCCGATAGCTTCGATGCTGTTTGTCACTTACAAATCGAATCGATCGAACGCTTCACCGCCACCCGCGCCGAGGCGATTCGCGAACTAGTCAGCGTTACAGGTAAACAAGAGTCGGTACTCATTACCTGCCACAACGAAGGGGCAAAAGAACGCTTAGGCGAGCTACTAAAGGAGCACGCCCCCGAGCTGGAAGGACGGGTCACCCTGTGCATCGGCTCCTTAGGTCACGGCTTCAGACTGGTTCAAGACAAGATCATCGTCCTCAGCGACAACGAACTTTTCGGCCGCACCGAGGTCCGCCGCGCTCCTCGCAAAAAGTCGATTGAAACCCGCGCCATCGATAGCTTCCTCGACCTGCAGGAAGGAGACCTCATTGTCCACTTGTCGCATGGCATTGGCCGCTATCGTGGGATGCAGCTCCTCCCCAAAGATGATCAACTCGAAGAGCATATGCAGCTCGAGTTCCACGGCGGTACCAAGCTCTATGTCCCCGTCTCGCTGATTCAACTCGTTCAAAAGTATGTCGGCGGAACAGCCACCGCTCCCGAGCTATCCAAGCTTGGTGGCACAGCCTGGGCCAAAAAGAAGCAGCGTGTTGCCGAAGCAGTCGCCGATATGGCCGGCGAAATGCTTCGCCTTCAGGCCGAACGAGCAGCAAAGCCTGGCATCAGTTGCCCCCCCGATAGCCACTGGATGGAAGAGTTCGAATCCGCCTTTCCATACACCGAAACCGACGATCAAGCCCGAGCCATCCGTGATATCAAAAGCGATATGGAACGCTCTCGACCCATGGATCGCCTGATCTGTGGCGACGTCGGCTACGGCAAAACCGAAGTCGCCATGCGCGCCGCCTTCAAAGCTGTTGACGCCGGTCGCCAGGTCGCCGTCCTCGTCCCCACCACCGTCCTCGCCGAACAACATTTCCGAAGCTTCTCGTCCCGGATGGCCGAATACCCCCTTACCATCGCCTCCCTCTCGCGATTCAAAACCAAAGGCGAGCAGCGCGAAACACTCCAGGGACTGGCCGAGGGAACCGTCGATCTGGTCATCGGAACTCATCGACTCGTCCAGAAAGATGTCAAATTCAAAGACTTGGGCCTCGTGGTCATCGATGAAGAACAGCGCTTCGGCGTCGATGCCAAAGAAATGCTCAAACGCCTCAGGCTCGAAGTCGATGTCCTCACCCTCAGCGCAACCCCCATCCCCCGTACCCTGCATCTCTCCCTCTTGGGTATTCGCGACATCTCCAGCCTCGAAACACCCCCGCAAGACCGCGTCGCCGTTGAAACTCGTATCTGCCGCTTCGACCCCGAACTCATTCGCTCCGCCATCGTCCGCGAGCTGAACCGTGGCGGGCAGGTCTATTTCGTTCACAATCGCGTCTACAACATCGAAACAATGGCCGACCGCATTCGATCGATTGTCCCCGAAGCAACCGTCGAGGTAGTCCACGGCCAAATGGGTGAAGAACCGATGGAACGGGCGATGCTCGGCTTCGTGTCGGGCAAGGTCCACGTCCTGGTCGCCACCACCATCATTGAAAGTGGCTTGGACATCCCCAACGCCAACACCATCTTCATCAACCAGGCCGAGAACTATGGCCTGGCCGATATGCACCAGCTTCGCGGCCGCGTCGGCCGGTTCAAGCACCGCGCCTATTGTTATCTACTTCTCGAAGAAGGCAAAAGCTTACTCCCTCAAGCTGCCAAACGCTTAAAGGCCATCGAAGAGTTCAGCGAACTGGGGGCTGGCTTCAAGATCGCCATGCGCGATCTGGAAATCCGCGGCGCAGGAAACATTCTCGGAACCGAACAAAGCGGCCACATCTCGGTCGTCGGCTACGAACTCTACTGCCAACTCCTCGAAAACGCCGTCAGAGCACTCAAACGCCAGCCTCTTAAAGAACTTCGCCACGTAGCCGTCGATTTACCCCTCTCCGCCTATTTCCCCCCCGAGTACATCCCCCCCGGCCGCTTGAAAATCGAGATGTATCGCAAGCTAACTAGCGTTGGTTCTCTCCCTGAACTCGAAGAACTGTCAGCCGAATTGCGCGATCGCTTCGGCCCAATCCCCAAACCCGCCGCCAGGCTACTCGAAATTCGCGAACTACAAATCTTGGCCCAATACTGGCAAATCGACGAAATCCGTCTCGAACCCGGCTACGCCGTCTTCGGCTATCGCAACCCTCGCAAAATCAAGAAGCTCGCCGACGCTCAAAAGAAGCCACCACTCCGAATTGTCGATGACCGCAGCGCCTACCTCGTCCTCCCCCCCGACATCACCAAAGGCCGCCGCCTCATCAAGCTCATCAAATCCGTCCTCACCTACCGCGATCCTGTTCCCAATCGAGTTGAAAATTGACCCATAACCAATGTCTTATTCCCTCTTTTCTCTGGGTGCCACTGGCTCTGCCAGTGTCTTCTCACCCCCCCTCCTACAGCCCGTGACCAGCTTCTCAATCCTTGTTGATGAAAAATGGCCATTCCCGCGCAACCCCTCCAGTCCTCGTAGGGTCCGGCTTGCCGAACCGAAACCCGTATCCACTCTGCCATCAACACGAACGCCACGACGGTCTATTCTAGTTTGGCGATGTACGCATCGGCGATTTCAGACGCCTTAACCCAATCTCCATCCGTCACTGCCTTGACCGCTTGCAAATACGCTTTCCGTGGGACCGTAAGTTTTGGGACTGGCAACTGAAGCGAACTCAAGTCGCCTGGTTCGAGCTTCTTTAGCCCAAGCGCATACTTGCGCTGAGCCGCCTCAATCTGCTTGCGTGCCGAGGTCGTCAAAAGCATTAACGCCCAAGCACAACGATTCTCCTTCGGGATGCTGTCCGCAAACCGAACTGTGTACAACGTATTTGTCGCAGTCAGTAGTGGTTTTTCGTTGAAGCAAACTAGCGGTCCGTGCTGGGTCATTCCGCTCAAAAAGCCATGCGGTCGTGCAGGGAGCCGTGTGCGCCACCAAGGGGTCCGGTTCCGGACTTTGAATGCGTTACGCCGGCATCCCCCCTGTTCTGGCTCCAGTTCCAAGTATGCCCGCACCTGCGGATTGTCCAAGTCGGAATCGCTTGGCCGGAACAACCACACACGTTCATCGCTATCGAGGTAGTCAGCCCAGATATCCCTGGTGATCGTCGGACATTGGAGATGTCGTGCACGTGACACGACTGAGCGAAGAACCGATTTGGGAAGTCGGTGCCGCAGCCGTTGAGATTCGCTGAGCAAAAAGTAATCGGAATCTCCAGTGACAGCCCCGATTCCAACGTTCATCACATCGCGAAGCATGACATGGTCAAGTAACGACGGGGAATCTGTTGCCTTCGTCACATGATGACTTTTACGACGCGACTTCAAACTCGCAACCAGGCCTTGGAGATTTTCGTGCTGGCCCCGAGTGATCGTTGTGGACTCGTCTCCAAATCCACGACAGAGAAGTACCACTGCACCTTCATCGACCGCGTCGAAAATTGGAACTTCGCAGCGATGAACGCGGCATTCACTGAACAATTCGGGTAACTCTTCGCGAAGTCTCAACGCATACCTTGCGTATTCAAAGGATGCTGGCAGGACGAACCCGATTGAGCCACCGGGACGTAGAAGCCGCAGGCTCGCGCACAAGAATGCGTACCAACAATTCGATCCCGCTGGAACGGGATGACCAGCGGGAGTGCGATGCAATAGGGCAGCAGTTCGAACTTGTGTTGGCAAGACTCGCAACGAGATGTAGGGGGGATTAGCGATGATGCGATCAAATCGCGAAGTCGTTCGTGCTGCCCAGCTCAGAAACTCAGTTGAACGCTTCACTCGACCAAATCGGTCGCTCGGCTCTGGGAGCGGGGCTAGATCAAGGCCGACGATGCGGTTCTTTTCCGTCCCGATTCGCGAGATCGCTTCTAATAGGGCACCTTTCCCCACACAGGGTTCCAACCAACGAGCCGTCGCCGTGTCCCCCAGCGCAGCAACGAGTGCGTCCGCCAGCAACTGTGGCGTGTAGACGTTACATGAGGCTGGTGGGAGGGGCTGACGCATGGCCTACTTCTTCTCCACGAACAACGTGTCCTTCTGCCGCGGCTTTGCTCTCTTGAGCGCAAGCCAAGGCGATCCATTATCACACGATTCAACCTGCTGAAGTTTCCACTTGAGCAATTGAGTCAGTCGTAGCTTCTGATTCCGCTTCCAAAATGCCTTGTGGTGATCATCACCAACGAGTTGTCGTTCCCAGGCATCCTGAAAGAGTTCACCGAGAAAAAACTCGATCACTGACATCGGAGTCACAAACAGAGTTGGCAGTCGGGGCACAGGCACATTCTTCGGAAAATGTCGATCGGTATCGTCGCCAAATACCTGCGTGTGAAAAAAACACCCTGGCGAATCGGCGGCGCCACATTCGACACGCCATCGAGCGATCTCGTTTCTATCTCCTTCACTCTCACAAATGCGAAGTCTAATCGACGCGTTGCCAAACACCTCGAACGCCGTCACATGGCCTTTCTTGCTCGGGCAATTCTTCAATTGCCAACACCAACTTATCTCGCCGAATACCCTACGTGCCCCCTTTCGTCCTGCTTTTTCATATTCCAACGTGTCGAGAGTTCGCAGAGGCAACTCCTGATCAACTTTCCAATCCCACTGGCTTCTGCCATTATCCAACTGGAAATGACGGAGTTGTTCCTTCAGGCGGTTGAACACTGCCGGAGCGGTTGCGTCCAAGAACCTGTTCGTCGCAAGATTTTCGATGGCACTGATCTCTTGCAAGAAATCGGCGAAGTCAAACCGCAGAGGCCCGTAGTCATCCATTACTCGTCCTCGCCAACTGACAAGCAGAGCTTGTCGCGATCCGCTGCAATGACGGCGGTGGCCAAGTGCAAGTGTTCACGTGCGTCTGCTAGTCTTGCCCAGGCCTGTTCTGCGTATACCGGCCAGTCATCCGGCTGAATGCGTAACGCTTGAGTGATATCGATGGGATCAGGCAGCCAACCAAGTTTGTCATCAAGACAAAGAACTGGCTGATCAACGTCTAACGGCTGGAGACGATTATCACATTCTGAATTGAGGATCCCCACGACAAGCAATGTCTCAAACGAGCGACCATCGCTCAACTGCCAGAGCACGGACTCAAGGCCACTTCGCCACCAACAAGGTCCTCCGAAAAAATCGTGTAAGGCTCCTGTGTATTCGGCGAATTGAAGCGTGTCTTTCAATCCATTGGCAAGCGCCCGTCTCAATGAGTCCAGAGTTACTTTCAATCGGACAGCCAATCGCGATTCGTTCATCAGAAAACAAGGATATGGCAGAATGCGGTGAGCCATCCAGCGGACCAGCCGCATCCCATCACGATGTTTTTCGAGTTCATGAATTGGCGGATGACAGTCTTCGATGTCCTGCCATGCAAGTGCCTGCCAAGTGGTTTCTGGAAGTTTGAGCCACTTTCTGAAAAGGCTGGTTGCGACGTCACGGTCTTCTGTAGGCCATTTCTCGGGAAGGTCGGCAACTGCATCCGCGAGGCTGGAAATCTGCACCAACTGATTCGCAAGCCGTGGGTTTTCTGCGGTCTTCTCGAGCACCCACTCCAGCCCGTGTTGTCGGGCGATCGAATGAAGACGCGTGTCGGGTAGTCGTCCGGATGTGAGGTCCGTCAGGTGCCCCGAGCGTAGCACAAATGCTGTTGGGCTTCGAATCAGATCAGATTCGTGATCACATTCGTGAGATTTCAGAACTTGTAGCAGTGCAATCCCATTCATCGGTTGCAATGCGATGCAGTTCGCCCAGTCACGCTCCGGCCAAGAATCATCTAGGCGAAAATCAACAACTACGACATGTGCTGCCTTTAGATCTTCAATTGTTACGTCCTGCGGGTGCCGCACGGCGACATTTGCTGATTCTTTCCATTCGCGGAGTTTCGCGCCTTCATCATCAGCGTGGTCATCAACGATTAGAATTCTTCGGTCGTTCATGGTCTGTCACTTGGGAAAGGTGATTTGTAAGGCTGTTGAGAACCCACGAGACGGTACTGCGAACCGAATCGCAGCGCCGTAGTCCTCGAGCAGGTTTCGTGTGATTGGTAATCCCATTCCCATTCCTTGCCCGAGAACTGGGTCCGTTTCGACTGTAGTGGACTCGAAGGGCTGAAACCAACGCTCTCCCTCATTGGGATCAACTGCAACCCCTGTGTTTTCGAGGGTCACAACGACCTGGCCCTCTCGATCATTTTTGGCTGTGGCTCGTACCCTCCCCTCGTGATCGGAAGCCTTCACCGCATTCGTGAGCAAGTTGGAGAACACAACGATAAGTTCCGCTGGGAACATCGGAACTGACTTCAATTCGACTGGGATGTCGTTCTCAATCTCGATCCCTTTGCGAGAAGCTGTCGCTGAAATCAGACGGCATGCAGCATCGAATTTTTCAGCGAGTTTCTGACGTGACCGTCGTCGTCGAGCATCAGGCGAAATCACGTCTGTGAGGTACGAAGCCTGTTTCTCGATGCCGCGCTTCAATTCGCGAATGGACATTCGCAATTGTGACAGTCGCCTCTTGGAAGCTGAGGGCAATGAAAGCCCACTCTCGATTTCTGCAACGGCAGACTCAAGAGCCTG
>JAIXVG010000220.1 GCA_027483145.1 Planctomyces sp. | reverse complement strand
CGCTGACACCCATGATGGAGCGCTATCTCGAGGTCAAGAACGAAAACCCCGAAGCAATCCTCTTCTTTCGCATGGGAGACTTCTACGAACTCTTCTATAGCGACGCCCAATCCGCAGCCAAAGTTCTGGGGCTAACCCTCACCAGTCGCGATAAAGGCTCAACGAACCCCGTCCCGATGGCTGGGTTCCCTTATCACGCCCTCGACGGCTACCTGCAGAAAATGATCCGCGCGGGGCACCGCGTTGCCATTTGCGAACAAGTCGAAGACCCCAAACTGGCCAAAGGAATGGTCAAGCGCGAGGTAACGCGCGTTGTCACCCCCGGAACGCTCATCGAAGACAGCCTCCTCGACCCACGCGAAAGCAACTTCCTGGCCGCCCTCGTCGTCAAGGGAAACGATTGCGGCCTCGCCTGGGTCGAAGTCTCATCAGGACGATTCATCGCGGGCGAATTCACACTCGAACAAGGGATTGATGAACTCGCCCGCATTCGACCAGCCGAAGTTCTGGTCCCCCAAGGTTTCAAGCACGACAGCACCATCAATGCCCTCAGGCAATTGCGTGGACCCGTTCTGACTGAGAGGCCCCACTGGGCCTTCGGGCTCGACTCGTCTTTAACGGCCCTCAAGAAGCAGTTCCAAGTCGCAACGCTGGCCGGGTTTGGCGTCGACGAATCGTCTCGTGGCATCATGGCAGCCGGTGCCCTCCTCGACTATCTGCAAGAAACCCAGCGCAGCGAACTCGGCCATTTAACCCGACTGGAGCCATTCGAACGGGGGGCACAACTCCTGATTGATGAGGCCTCCCGCCGTAGCCTTGAACTCACCCGCACCCTGCGCGGCGATTCCCGCGATGGGAGCCTCTTGGCTGTTATGGACGAAACCGCCACTCCCATGGGTGCCCGCCTTTTGGCCGAATGGCTTTCGAATCCGCTTACCGATGTTGCAGCCATTGAAGCGCGACAAGCTGCCATCGCAGAACTCGTCTCAACACCATTACTGCTTGGCCAAATCAAGGTCGCATTGGCCCATGCCTACGACTTGCAACGTTTGACTGCGCGCGTCGCCACCGGCCGGGCCTCCCCGCGCGATTTGGTCTGCCTCGCTCGAACGCTGGCTTTGCTTCCAAAGCTCAAAGCCCAGCTGGCAGGTCGCGCGGCCAATCGGCTCAAGCGGCTTGAAGCCATGCTCGATCTTTGCCCCGAGATCCGCAGCCTCGTTGAGGGGGCACTTGTCGACGAGCCACCACTTTTGACAAGCGACGGTGGAATAATCAGGCCTGGCTATCACGCCCAACTCGATGAATGGCGCGACCTTGCCCGTGGCGGCAAAGAATGGATCGCCCGCTATCAAGCCCAGGAAGTCCAGCGGACCGGCATCCCCAACCTCAAAGTCGGCTTCAACCGGGTCTTTGGTTATTACCTCGAATGCACAGCCGCCCAAGCCGAGAAAGTACCAGCCGACTACATTCGCAAGCAAACACTCAAAAACCAGGAACGCTTCATTACCCCCGAGCTCAAGCAGTACGAAGACAAAGTGCTGCGGGCCGAGGGACAAGCCATTGCCCTCGAACAGGAACTCTTCGCTGCCATCAGGCTGCAAGTTGCTCGCGAGGCCCAGCGGCTGCGTAGTACAGCCGAGGTGATTGCCGAAGTCGATGTCCTGGTTGGTCTCGCCACCCTTGCCATCGCCGGACGGTACTGCCGGCCAACCATTACCAGCGACCCGGTCCTTGTCATTCGCGAAGGAAGACACCCGGTCCTCGATCGACTGAGGCCCTCCGGCGAATTCGTCCCCAACGATATCCGACTTGGCAACGAACATGGTCGCCTGCAGCTAATCACCGGCCCCAACATGGCTGGTAAAAGCACCTACATTCGTCAATCAGCTCTGCTAGTCATCATGGCCCAAATGGGATCATTCGTCCCTGCTGCTGAAGCAACCATTGGCGTGGCAGACCGCATTTTTGCCCGCGTCGGAGCCAGCGACGAACTCTCACGCGGACAAAGTACATTCATGGTCGAGATGACCGAAACCGCCCGCATTCTCAATGGAGCAACACAGCATAGCTTAGTCATCCTCGATGAAATTGGCCGCGGGACCAGCACCTACGATGGGATCTCACTCGCCTGGGCCATCACCGAGTTCCTGCACGATATCGTTTGCTGCCGAACATTGTTTGCCACTCACTACCACGAATTGACTCAGCTCACCCAAAGCCTCCCCGAGGCCCGCAATTGGAACGTTGTGGTGCGCGAACAAGCAGAAGAGATTGTCTTTCTCCACAAAATCCTCGAAGGGGCCGCTGATAAAAGTTATGGCATTCATGTCGGCCGCTTAGCCGGCCTGCCGCAAGTGGTCCTCGAGCGGGCAAAAACTGTTCTGGCAACGCTCGAAAACGACCATACCGACGATGCAGGCAAAACAAAAATCCCCGCTCGCAAAACCACCCGCAGGCGCGAGTTCCAATTGCCCCTGTTCGAAGCCCCCGAGCATCCGGTCATCGATGATCTCCGCAAACTCAATGTTGAAGAACTCACTCCCATCGCCGCCCTGCAGGCCCTTCAGCGATTCCGCGATCAAATCAAGTAACATCGAACCTGCGGGTCTATCCAACGAAAGCAATCTATGCGTTATTTCACCCGACGAATCCTTCCAGCCCTGGTGCTTTGCCTTTGGTGCGCTTCTGCTTTCGCAGCCGAACAACCCGCTTTTGCCTCGCTAAAAGCTCTGGGACCAGGGGTCAATCTCGGCAACATGCTCGAAGCACCCAGCGAAGGAGAATGGGGACATAAAGTTAAACCCGAGTACCTAAAAACCATTGCCACAGCCGGATTTCAGCATGTTCGCCTCCCTGTACGCTGGAGTGCCTACGCGGCCCAGTCGGCACCTTACACCATTCAGCCTGCATTCTTCGATCGCATCGACCAAATTCTTACCCAGGCTTACGAGACCGGCCTCAAGGTTGTGCTCAACGTCCACCATTACGACGAGTTCTATCCTAACCCCAAGGCCCATCACGAACGGCTCATCGCCCTCTGGCAACAAATTGCCACCCACTATCAGCACCACTCCAACAGCCTCTATTTCGAAGTCCTGAACGAACCAACCGATAAGGTTGACCCACATGTCTGGGATACCGTGTTCAACGATTGCCTCGTCACCATTCGGCACACGAACCTCACTCGCCCCGTGATCGTTGGCCCGATCAACTGGAACAACGTCCACGCAGTTCCGCTGCTGCAGTTACCTCCTGACAATCTCTTGATTGTCACATTCCATTACTACGAACCGTTTGCCTTTACCCATCAGGGAGCAGAATGGCAATCTCCCCCACCTCCACTGGGGGTCGTCTGGAGTGGCAGTGATCAAGACCTGCAAAAGCTCGAATCGGATTTCGCCAAAGCAGTCGACTGGGCCAAGACCCATCAGCGTCCCCTCTATCTGGGTGAGTTCGGAGCCTATCACAAGGCCGACCTCGATTCCCGCGTTAAATGGACCAAAGCCATTCGCGACATCGCCGCCAAGCACCAGATGGCCTGGTGTTATTGGGAATTCTGCGCCGGCTTCGGAGTCTACGACTCATCCAATAACCAATGGATCGAGCCGCTGCGGCAAGCGTTACTCGACTAGTCGTCTACTCGTCAGCCACCCCATTCCACCATCAACAGTCAATTCAGGAACAAGCCCATTATGGCAGAACGCATTCTTAGCATCTCCGGTCTTCGCGGTTTGGTTGGCGATGGCCTCGATGTCGAATACGTCACCCGCTTTGCTGCTGCCTTCGGTACATACAGTGGCGGGGGAACGATTGTCCTCGCACGTGACGGCCGCGGCAGTGGCGAACTTCTTCGGCACTCTGTCATCGCAGGCCTCATCGCCACCGGCTGCCGCGTTGTCGATCTGGGGATCGCTTCCACCCCAACCTGCGGCGTGATGGTTCAGGCGCTGCAGGCAGCCGGCGGAATTGAAATCACCGCCAGCCATAACCCCATCGAATGGAACGGCCTCAAGCCCTTCTCCCCCGCTGGCTCGGTCCTTGATGCAGCCCAGGGTCAGGCATTCCTCAAAGTCCTAGAAGCAGGCCCCAAGTACAAAATCTGGTCTGGTCTTGGCACCTGCGAGCCTTACCCCAACCCCTTCGAAACACACCTCCAGCGAGTTCTAAAGCTGGTGAATCCCCGAGCCATTCAAGCCAAGAAATTCAAAGTAGTCCTCGATTGCAATCGGGGTTCTGGCTCACTCTTGGGGCCACGCCTGCTGGCCGAGCTGGGCTGCGAGGTCATCGTGATGGGCGAAGTCCCCGATGGGCAGTTCGAACATCCCGCAGAACCACTCAAGCAAAACCTTGTCTCTCTCATGGACCGCGTTCTCGTAGAGAAAGCCGATGTGGGGTTCGCCCAAGATCCCGATGCCGATCGGCTGGCCATCGTCGACAACACCGGCCGCTACATCGGAGAAGAACTGACTCTTGCCCTTTGTGCCGACCATGTCCTGGCCACCCGCAAAGGTCCCGTCGTTGTCAACGGCTCCACCAGCCGAGTTACGGCCGACCTGGCTGCTAAACATAGCTGTGAGTTCCACCGCTCTCATGTTGGCGAAGCGAACGTCGTTGCCAAAATGAAAAGCGTGAACGCGGTTCTGGGAGGCGAAGGAAACGGCGGCGTCATCGAACCACAAGTCGGATATGTTCGCGATAGCTACGTCAGCATGGCCTATGTCCTCGATGCCCTCGCCCAGAAGAACGTGCCCCTTAACGCTTGGGTCGATTCGCTGCCGCAATACACCATTGTCAAAGACAAGTTCACCTGCCCGCGCGAGCGGGTCGACGCGGCTTGCAGTGCATTACTGGCAGCCTGGCCCGACGCCACGGCCACCGCAGGAGATGGCCTTAGGCTCGATTGGCCTGACCGCTGGGTTCAAGTTCGCGCCAGCAACACCGAGCCGATCATCCGCGTCATTGCCGAAGCCCCCGACGCCACCGTCGCCACCACCCTCTGCCAACAAGCTATCGAGTTGGCCCGTAGAGTTGTGGGGATGTAGCAACACCCAATTCATCAACGCAACAACTCATGGTTGCCCATCGAGCCGACGATGCAAATCGTCGGGTTCTTCGAAATCAAACTGTCAAATCGCCGCAGAGTGGCCCGACCAGTCGCCAGATTGGCCGGGTTGCAAAACAATAAGATGCCGCGCCATCCGACAGCTACTACCACCAAAAGTCCGTCCAGCACACAGCGATTTTCTCCGCCAACTTGAACCTTTCTCCCTCCCCCTGCACCGTCGATTCCCTATCTCACCAATCCTTCAAAAAAACACCCCTCTCCCTTCCCCTCTTCTGCCCCAACTGGCCCCGTAAGGTAGGTTTCAGCGTCAGGCCTCGCTCAACGTGCGCGCCAGCCCGACCCAACCCTACTATTCGTTACCTTCGCTTCAACCGAACCACATGGGCGACACCACTCTGCCATTGCTGTTCGCCTTCAGTGCCCTCGGCATCCTGTACGTCTACGTCGGGTATCCCCTCGTCATCCTCGCTTTAGCCCGCTGGTTCTCGCGCCCCGTCGCCAAACGCCCAATGCCCGCCTCGCTGTCAATCGTCCTCGCAGGCCATAACGAACAACACACCCTCCCCAAAAAAATCGCCAATCTCTTGGCCTGTCATGGCTCAGAGCAAATCCGCGAAATCCTTGTCGGCTCCGATGGCTCAACCGATCAAACGGTCGAGATCCTCCGCCAGCATCCCGATCCCCGCGTCAAAGTCCTCGATTTCCCCCAGCGTCGCGGCAAGCCAGCCGTCCTCAACGATTTAGTTCCGTTGGCAACGGGCGAAATCCTTGTCTTTGCCGATGCCCGGCAAGAGTTTGCCCCAGACGTATTGCAGGCTCTTGCAGCCAACTTCGCCGATCGAAACGTCGGTGTCGTCTCTGGTGAACTCGTATTTCGTCAATCATCAGACTCCTCGGTCGCAGCCGAAGGCATCGGCTTTTACTGGCGCTACGAAAAACTCATCCGTAAATCGGAAAGCCAGTTCCAAAGCGTCCCCGGCGCAACGGGTGCCTGCTATGCGATGCGGCGCAAGCTGTTTCAGCCCATTCCCGCAAATACGCTGCTTGACGATGTCGCCATCCCCATGCAGGCCATCATGCAAGGCTACCGCTGCATCTTCGAGCCACAGGCCATCGCCTACGATACTCCGTCTAAATCAACACGCCAGGAATCAGTCCGCAAACGCCGCACAATTGCTGGCGTCGCCCAACTTGTTTGGCAACAACCAGCCTGGCTGTTGCCCTGGAAGAACCCCATCTGGTTCGAATACGTCTCGCATAAACTCCTTCGCCTGGTCTCACCCCTCCTCTTGCTCGTTGCACTCATTACCAACCTGCTGCTGCTCGGGTCGTTCTGGTTTCAACTGGCACTCCTCCTCCAAGCCCTCTTTTACAGTGCGGCTGGCCTGGGATGGATGTTGCAATCTCGCGGAAAATCATCCCGGCTCTTCGGGCCTTGCGTCATGTTCCTCTCGCTAAACATTACCACCGCCTTCGCACTTTACGATGCGGCCTGTTCGCGCTACCGAGTCACCTGGCAAAAGGCGGCCGGATGAACAATGTCGCTTTACTCATTCTTGGCGTGGTTGCGCTGGGGGCAGTCACCATCGCAGCCGTCGGCCTCTTCCGCATCAGGCGCGCGGTCAACGCACGTGGCCTTGATGTCTGGGTCCCTGCCTATATTCGCTCGCGCCATAAAACTCCCGCGCCCAGTTCGCAACAGCCACTCCATTTATTCATTGCTGTCTGCGATCATTACGAACCTGAATGGGCAAGTCCCTCCACCTCGGTCGCGATGTCACGGGTCGAAGCCTGGGTGACGCAATACCCCAAACTATTCAGCCAATTCGCCGATTCGCGCGGCAAACCGCCCCATCACTCGTTCTTTTTTCCGCAAGATCACTACCAACCCCAATACCTCGATGCCCTCCGTGGTCTCTGCGAAGCAGGCTATGGCGATGTCGAAATTCACCTTCATCACGACAACGACACCGCCGATACCCTTCAGCAAAAGCTGGTCGAATTTCGGGATACCCTGTTCGAGCGACATAGCCTCTTACGCCGTGATCCCGTCACGAATGAAGTGATTTACAGCTTCATTCACGGCAATTGGGCCTTGTGTAACTCTCGACCCGATGGTCGCTGGTGCGGCGTCGATCATGAACTTCCAGTCCTGTTACAAACCGGCTGTTATGCCGACTTCACCATGCCATCCGCCCCCAGTGATACCCAAACACCGATTATCAACCGCATCTATTACGCAGCCGATACCCCAGCCGGCCGGTGTGCTCACTTTTCAGGTCCACTAGCCCGCGTTGGTCAAGCCGCCCCGCAAGACCATT
>JAIXVG010000301.1 GCA_027483145.1 Planctomyces sp. | reverse complement strand
TTTTGCCCAACTGAGCCAGCGAGATCGCCAGATTGAGTCCCAGTACACTTTTGCCAACCCCTCCCTTGCCACTGGTGATCGCCAAAGAGCGGCACGACGGAGCTTTCGATGAACCCGCGGACCGCAGCGAATCTCCGGTAAGCCGCAATTGCCGCAGCTCTGAGGCCTGATCAAGATGGGGTTGCATCGTCATCGTAAGACTGCTCCTGGTTTCAAACGTTGTCATTCAGGCGGAATTGTTCAACGGCGAAGGCCTCGGTCAGGTCCACCGCCTTCAAAAACCGTCCTCAGATCCCCGCCGAGCCAACCTCGCAAGTGGTCGGGTGGATTGCTTCTACCCGATCAATTCACAAATTCGGCGAGTGCACGATCTGTCAGGGACTCGTTTTTTCCAGATTGGCACCAAATAGCCACTGAGACTGTTTTGAAAACAGCCACTTGGACCAAACCCAGCCATCCCCTTGCACCTGCGCAAACGGGCCACCGATCAAGCGTGATGGCCCCGTCCTGTTGCTGCCCCACCAGATAGAATCCACTCTGCGATCCGCGTGCGATGGGCCGGTTCAATATCATCCGGCACCCCCTGCCCAGTCGTCAGGTAGCTGATCGGGTATGGAATCCCAGCGGCTGCCGCTAGCAGAACATTGCCACCAACCGCCTCATCCAGCTTGGTCAAGATAACACTGGTCGGGTTCACGCTGCGAAACTTCTCAGCCGCTGCGACCAGCGACTCTGCTGAGGCAGTCAAGCTAAGCACCAGATGAGTCTCATCCACCAAACCATCCGCCAAAACCGACTTCAACTCTTGAATCTTCAGTTCATCATTAGGACTTCGCCCTGCCGTATCAATCAGTACCAGGTCCAGTCCTTGAAGTTCAGCCAGTGCCCGCTGCATTTCGTTACCATTCGTAACGACTTTCATTGGCAGCTCGATAATGTCGGCATATGTCCGCAGTTGTTCGACCGCTGCAATTCGATAGGTATCGATGGTCACCAGCCCCATCTTCACTCCATCCCGTAAGCGAAAATTAGCCGCCAGCTTCGCTAGTGTCGTCGTCTTTCCTACACCAGTTGGTCCGACAAGCGCCACGACCTTCCGGCGGCCTCGCACTGGGCGAATTGGATCAGCGGTCCGAATGACCCGCTCTACAACGGCCGTCAACAGCCCTTTGCAAGCCGTGCGATCGTTCAGCATCTCGGGGCGAGCTGTCTCATGAAACTTCTCTAATAGCGTTGTCATCGAAGCTGCTTCAATCCCCGCGCTGGTCAATAACCCCTGCAGATACTCTTGCGTACTACCAGGCGCTGCAACAACGCTTCCGCGATCACGTGGAAAGCGATCGACGATAATCTGCGAATCATCTTGCTTCAGTTGCGCTAAAATCCGCTCGATGCGGTCAAGCCGCGTTTCCAGCGATGTGATCATCGCAGAGGGAGTCACATCCGATCGAGCCGGTTTCGTCTCACCAGGTCGGCCAGTTCCCTTTACTGCTGAACCATCAGTCGGTGGCAATAACTTTCCAGTTCGAGGACCGGCGAAGGCAGCCTCACTTACGCGATTCAGCGGCCCAATCGGGTCAGCGGGCGCAATCACTCGCTTAGATACCTCGCCCCGAGCAGTCTCACGGGACTCAGCCCCACTCACTGGCAGTTCCGACCGTAGCATTGGCCGACTGCCCGCCGTTGGCTTCCCTGGAGCGCGACTTGCTTGATCGACGCTTACCCCACCAGCACTCGCGACCTCGGCTGGCGCTTTCGGAGTCACTCCCTTCTCAGCGTTCGACTGAGGCGCCATGGAAGCTCCCACAACCGGCGGAGCGACTTCTCGCTTCACCCGTAGTTGTTCGGCAGGAGCAATCAATTGAGGCGGCGGTGCCAAATCAGCATCCCGATAGCCATTACCCTTGGGCTTAGGCTCCGGCAATTGAGCCTCGATCTCGACCTGCACCCGCTTTCTTGTAAAGGGTAGCAGTCGCCGCTGCTCAACTTGCCGCGTGTGCAAAATGATTGCGCCTAAGCCCAGCTCGCGATGAACCAAGTCGAGCGCGTCATCCAAAGAGTCGGCCCGGAATGTATGAACTTTCGACTGCGCGGCCTGGGTCATGATCTACCCTTCTCAATCAAGCACAGCGGCTTGCATCCTGTGAATCACTTGCGAAAACACCAACTCTCAGCGCGACAAGGCAAAGTCTTCCTGCCCTCTCGCCGCTCCACGCGGAGCAGGCAAATTCACCTGTCCATGTGGCTCAACCGTTGTATCTCGAGTCACTTCATTCAAACTCAGCACCGCTAATTTGGGCATCGACGTCGCCGTAATCTGCTTGAGTCCCGCACGAATCTGAGGGCTGCACAAGACAACCGGCGGATGACCTAGATCGACCAATCGCTTTAACTGTTGAGAGATCTCTCCGGTGATCAGATCACTTGTCTGCGGCGACAATTTGATATGCAATCCGCGTTCGGTGTAATCGAACCCTGCTGCCAATACATCTTCGAGTGCTGGGTCGAGCGTCACCACATGCAGAACACGCTGCTTGTCTCGATACTGCTGGCAGATCGTTCGACTCAATGAATGCCGTACGTACTCGGTCAATATTCCCAGGTCTTTCGTCCGGTCGGCATAATCACCCAGCGTCTCCAGAATCGTTTCCAGGTCCCGTACCGGAACTCGCTCTCGAAGCAGGTTCCCCAACACTTGATGAACTTGGGCAGGCTTCAGCACATCCGGAATCAGCTCTTCAACCAGCTTTGGTGCACGTTCCTTTAATGCATCGATCAACTGGTGCACCTGCTGCCGATTGAGAAGTTCATCAGTATGCGAACGAACAATCTCCGTTAAATGCGTCACAATGACCGCCGTCGGCTCAACAACGCTGAACCCCAACAGTTGGGCGCGTTCGCTTTGTCCCGCCTCGATCCAGAACGCAGGCCGACCAAACGCCGGCTCAACTGTTTCAATCCCGGGAACTCGCCCCGTAGTCAGCCCCGTATCAATCGCCAGGAACCCATCGGCATAGATTTCGCCCCAGGCAACCGCCACATCCTTAAGCTTGATCTGATAGGTCCGCTGCTCAAGCCGCACATTATCTCGAATGCGAACCTTTGGCAGAACAATCCCTAACTCTTGAGCAATCTTGTGCCGAATCTTGGTCACGCGATCGAGCAAATCCCCACCCGACGCAGGGTCCGCCAACCGAATGAGTCCGTAACCTAGCTCCAATTCCAATGGATCAACATGCAGGTTGTCTTCAGGCTTGGGTTGAGGTCGCTGCTGCTCGACTTTGGTGGCTTCTTCTTTCACTTTGACCACCCGGTCAGCGGCCGATTTCTCTCGTAAGGAAAACCCGATCGCCAAGCAGCCACCTCCCAGCACAAACAGCGGAAGCATCGGCAGCCCGGTAAAGGCCAAGCCAAAGGCAAATAGCGACGCCAGGAACATCGCATCGGAATGCCGAAACAACTGCCCCAACACATCTTTGGAAAGATTCGATTCCGAAGACGACCGCGTCACCAATAAACCAGCCGCCAGCGAAATCAGGAACGCAGGCAACTGACTAACCAGCCCGTCTCCAATGGTCAGCGTCGTGAAAACCTCAACGGCCTTGCGAAACTCCATTCGGTTGAGGACCATTCCCACAAAGATTCCGCCAACCACATTGATCAGCGTGATTACAATCCCCGCGATAGCATCCCCACGCACGAACTTGCTCGCACCGTCCATCGCCCCGTAGAAGTCGGCCTGCTGAGAAACTTCGGTACGCCGCTTCTTGGCCTGTTCGGCATTGATATTCCCGGCTGCCAGGTCGGCATCAATCGCCATCTGCTTCCCGGGCATCCCGTCCAACGCAAAGCGGGCTGCCACTTCACTGATACGCGTGGCCCCCTTGGTGATCACCAGAAACTGAATCACGACCAGAATCACAAACAGAATCAGTCCGACAACCAACTGCCCACCAGCCACAAACTGGCCGAAGGCTTCAATCACTTCCCCTGCCGCACTCGTCCCATCGATCGCTGCCCGCGTCAGAATCAATCGCGTTGAAGCAATGTTCAGCACCAGGCGAATCAGCGTGGTTCCTAACAGCACGGTTGGAAACGCACTGAAGTCCAGCGGCTTTGATACGTAAATGGTGGTCAGCAAGATCACGACCGACAGCGTCACGTTCGACGCAAGCAGCACGTCCATTAACGCCGCCGGCAGCGGAGCAATAATCAACAACACCGAAAGGATGATCAGTACTGGAAAGACCAGTCCCTGCGTAATCCCCCAAGCTGTTCGTTGTTCCCCGCCTGGACCTGACATGCTGGCTTCCATGCATAGCTACAACCTAGGCTAATTCAGCCCGGTTTATCCCGTTCTTCTTATGCCAAGTCGCTTTCTCTGAGCCGCAAAAACGACGGTCTGACCCTGTACGGTAAACCACGTGGTCGTTCCGCACAGTCCCCAGCCGGTAGCTGGTTGCCAGCCCCGTTCCTTTGCTCCAGCGAAAACTTGTCTGATGTCCCGGCTTTCTATGAAAATCACTACCGACCGTCCAGATTTATTGAAGTTCTATCCCCCTCCAGCCGAAGCCAACTCTCCGCCACGACCAAACTTCGTAAGGGCAGCGGCAATTCCTGCCACAATATTCTCTCACACTGCCGCGTTCTGCCAGACTTCACCTCCCCACCCCCATCTCAGCACTAGTTGAATTCGCCCCTCCCCTGCCCAGCCAAAATCGGCGAAACTTGCCGACCCCCTCCTCACGGCTTAGGATCATTGGCGAACATAACTCTGTCTAACCCCTTCCCTAAGCATGAATTCAGGAGCAACTCATGGGACTTTTCGACAAACTGCGAAATGAATTCATCGATATCATCGAGTGGCTCGACGATTCACGCACGACTCTTGTCTGGCGGTTCCCTCGCTACCAGAACGAAATCAAAAACGGCGCCCAACTGATCGTTCGCCCGGGTCAGGTCGCCATCTTTGTCCATCGTGGCCAATTAGCCGATGTCTTCGAGGAAGGGAGCCACGTTCTCAAGACAGACAACCTCCCCCTCTTGGGAACGCTGCTCGGCTGGAAGTATGGTTTCAATAGCCCCTTCCGGGCCGAAGTCTATTTTGTCAGCACCCGTCAAATCACCGACCTGAAGTGGGGAACCCCCAACCCGGTGATGATGCGTGATCCTGAATTCGGCCCCATCCGCCTGCGAGCCTTCGGCACCTATGCCATCAAAGCGACCGACCCCAAGGCCCTCCTGAAGGAACTCGTCGGCACCGATGGTGTCGTCGATGCCGCGGAAGTCAGCGAGCTGATGCGCTCGATCATCACCTCCGCTATCGCCGACATGCTGGGCGAAAAGCAAATTGCCGCCCTCGACCTTGCCGCTCAATATCACGAAATGGGTGACGAACTGCGCAAGTACGTGCAAGGAAAAGTCGACGATGAATACGGCTTGTCGATCCCTCAACTGCAAATCATCAATATCTCGCTTCCTGAAGCGGTTGAAAAAGCCCTCGATACCCGTACCAGCATGGGGGTCGTTGGCGACCTCAACAAGTTTCAGCAGTACAAGTTCGGCGAAGCAATGGGTGAAGCCGCTAAGAACCCCGGCTCAGGAGACGGCATTGGCTTAGGGATGGGTGTCGCTATGGCTGGCCGATTCATGCAACCGGGCGGACCAATGATGGCCCCCGGCGCCGTTACGCCATACCCTCCCCCACTTCCGCTGGCCACTCCCTGGTATGCCGCCGTCAACGGCCAGCAAACCGGCCCCTTCCCGCAAGACCAAGTACTCGCCGCCATTGCCAGCGGTCAAATCTCAGCCGACACATTAGTCTGGACCGCCGGGATGCCCACCTGGACCCCCGCCAGCGAATCCCCCCCTCTCGCCCCCGCCTTCTCTAATCGCCCCCCCGCTATCCCCAAATAATCGACCTCGAACAAGGGGAAAACAACGCACTGACCTTTTTGAGCGGCGACTACATAAGGCCTTCACCGAAGCGCACTACCCGCAAGTGGCTGCTGAGCAGGCTGCTGCAGCGCGGGCAAGCTCCGCGTCTCCATCAACGCCATCCCAATCGGTGCAGCAGATTACGCAGCACGCCCCTCCAAAAATGGTGGAAAATCGACACCAACCAGAACAAAAAACGAGAAAACCCTGCTCTGTAGAAAAGGTATTGATTAGGCCTGCTGGTGTCAGTTACCACTTGTGAATGAGTCAGACATCGAAATCTCCGTTGCGGATTCTGCAGGCGGCGCACTTGTTGGCCAAGGA
>JAIXVG010000393.1 GCA_027483145.1 Planctomyces sp. | reverse complement strand
TTCAAGGTGGCCATTAATACGGTAGCGCAACCGGGAGCAGATCTCGCAGCTTACAGTCTCGATTCCGTTTACAAGGCCGCGCTAGGTTCACAACTGCCCAACGAAACTTGGGAACGTTTATCTAAAGATCTACCCGAGGCGCCGTGGTGGCAAGATTGGGACCGTTGCAATCGATTGAGGAAGGCTGTTGTTGAAAGATACCGATCTGAGCGGTGGCCCCCTGCTTCACTGGACACCATAACTGAAGATGACGAACTGTTCGAAATGCTGGTGTCTGAACTGCGGAATAGTTGGTCTGGCCGTAGGGTGTTGCAGGCCGTTATCGATCAAGGCAACGTATACGGAAGAAGAAAGATGATCCTCAAAGGTTACTGAACTTCCCGGTTGGCTCGTCGGCGAGCCTACCGGGGCGGCGCAGCCGAGGGAGGCCAGTGAATCTTGCGGGCTGGTCAGAACTCAGCCTCTCAGCCTCAGGTAGGCGATGACGCCAACCTGGGCCACCCAGCGAAGAAGAGATTTCCTGGGATTTGGTGATCTGGCTGGAGGGGAGCGGCGTTATCACTGGCGCGGTATTCTTGGGGTGTTCTGCTGCTGACGCCAAGTAAAGGGCTGTGCATGACTGATGTTCCGCTGCGTGAAATTCAGCCGAAGGTGGTTCCTGCGCAGTACCTGTTGACAGCGCCGTTCGCGGCGGCCTTTCTCTCGTTCTTTCCTGCCATTCTGAGCACGGGGATTGTTGGTGTTCTGTCGGGGATGGGCGGTGGACCACCGGAAGGGGTGGGAATTGTTGTCTTTTGCCTGAGTTTTGTCGTGGTGATGGGTCTGCTGTATGTGAAGCATTTCTGGGAGCCACGAGAAACGCTTTACCGAGTTTTTTCGGATCGGGTGGAGTACAACGAAGGACTGTGGAATAGGCAGTACCGGACGGTGATTTTTGATCAAGTGATTGATGTCGAATTGACCGAAGGAGTATTGCAACAGACCGAAGGGGTGGGGACAGTGACGCTGGTTACCCAGCAGCTTGTGAGTATGGGTGAAGGTCGATTATCGAATCGACGGATTTCGATGACCAATATCCCTGATGCCCGAGGGGTGTATGACCTGATACGGTCGCTGGCGATTAAGCGGGCTGGTGGTTAGGGGTGAGGATGCTGGCAGGAGTTACTCGCCCAGGGAGTTAAGACCACGCCCGTGGGAGGGCGCGGCACCCACATTCACAAAAAAAGGGCCTCTGCAGCAGTGGATCTTGCGCTGCAATCCCGCGGGTGGCCCTGGTTGGCTGGTCGGCGAGCCTATTAGGGCGGCGCGGCTGAGGGAGGCCAGTGAATCTTGCGGCTGGTTATGACTCAGGCTCTTGGCGTTCGGCCCCAAATAGGCGATGACGCCAACCTAGGCCAGCCGCGAATTGGCACAATGAGTGGAATCGTCGAATAGCTCGGATACCAAGGACCCGACAATTGGTATTGTCGGTTCGCCGCCAAAAAACAAAATGGCACAACACCAATTCGCCGAGGCGACGGCGTGAGTTGTCGGGTTCTTTCTTCGAAGCGCGCTCAGTTACAGGAACAAACTTCTAAGGCGATCAACTCGAAGTGGTTTCAAGACCCTCGGGCGGAAAAGCCGGGAGTCTGATTGGCCGAGGGAAGCCCGCTATCAACCGGGTTTTGAAATCGTCTCTAGAAGTGGTTTCAAAACCCTCTGGCGGAAGAGTCGGGACGGTGATTTGCCGAGCGAAACCTGCCACCAACTGGGTTTTGAAACAGTCGCTAGAAGATTTTCGCTGAGTCATTTCTTCGAAGAGATTGCGGCTTGAATCATTTTGGCGACGGCCAAGGGATCCTCTCCACCTTGCTTTTCCAAGGCCCGAACGACTTTTTCCCTGCGTTCGATCGGCTGATTCTGGTTCAACTTGAACTTGCCTTCGAGCTTTTCGATCTCCATACGAAAGCCGACGATTTGCTTCAGAAGCTTGCTTACGAACGGTTCGCTGTGGCCGAGTGACCAGGGACGTGGCATTACTCTTTCGTAAATGGCGATACTGTCATGAACGATCTTTAATAGTGCGTCGTCGTCGTGAATCAGTCGCACTCGTCCGTAGGCATGGACAGCGGTGTAGTTCCAGGTCGGGACGACGTTTTCGGCTTCGTACCATGTTGGTGAAATGTAGGCATGCGGGCCGGAAAGAATAATCAGGGCGGTCTGCGATTCCAGTTCTTGCCAGTGCGGGTTGGCTCGTGCCATGTGGCCGATCAAACTGCCATGCGGTCCTGAGTTTCGGTCGAGGAGAAACGGGAGATGGGTAGCGAACGGAAGGCCTGCGACTTGGGAAACCAGCGTCCCGAAGCTGTTTTGTTCGATGAAGGCGTGCAATGTAGCGAGGTCGGTTTCGGCAAACGAAGCGGGAACGTACATAAATGTGGATCTCGTAGCACGAGGTGTTTTGGCTTTATCGAGCGGACGACACGAAATCACCGAGGTTAGTTCGGATTGAGTGATTCAAGTAACATAGCTGTTTGTGAGCAGAAAGTCCGCAGGGGATGCGTGCTGAGACAGGAGAAGCACGATGCCCTGATAACGACAATGACCATACCCGACCGCAACAGGTTTAAGTTTGTTAGCGATGGGTAAGGCCCGTGGGATATTGGCAAGCTGCAGCTTGCGAAGATCGCACTTACATCATTTCAGCCGGCGACAATCGCGAATGTCGTCGCTGGCTTTTTGGACGAATGAACAGGAACCCTTGGGATGGTGACACACCTGAAGATCTCGGTCGGGCGGTCCAATGCGACCGCCAGTGCCGAACGTTGTTGGCAAACCGAGCATTTTTGGCCGAGAAGAGTCGGGATACCAAAAATTCTTTTGAGGACGCCTTGACTAAAACAGACCGGTCTGTATACTTCGGACATGGAACCGACAAAAACTACTTCTGAGGCTCGCCAGCGGATTCTGGAAACGGCTGACAGGCTGTTTTATCAGCACGGGATTCGGGGGGTTGGCATTGACCGGATCATCGCGGAGGCGGAAGTCGCCAAGATGAGCCTTTACAAGCACTTTCCGTCCAAGGACGACCTGATTCTGGCGGTCCTGAAGTATCGGGAAGGGAGGATTTTGGAGTTCTTCGGGACGGCGATCGAGCGACATAGCAAGCGAACGAAAGACAAGCTGAGGGCCTTTTTCGCTGCCCTCAAGGATTTTTTCGAGGATCCTGGTTTCCGCGGATGCGCGTTCCAGAACGCTGCAGTGGAACTGGCCGACCCCGCACATGCAGGGACACAGTTTGTGAAGGATCACAAGCGGCGGTTTCACGAGTTTCTATCCGGTTTAGTGGAGGAATCACTCGGTAAGGGGGGAGCCAATGTTGCCCCAGCGATCGGGTTGCTGGTGGAAGGGGCGATCGTGACAGCCGTGTTTCAAGGGTCGCCCGACTCTGTGAATGTGGCCCGGGACGCAGCGATGAAAATGGTCGCAGAAGCGAAGGGAGTGTAACCCTTCTCTTTTTTTGAGGTGTTATAGACAGACCTGTCTGTATTGTTGTGAGAAGAGTTTGAGACTTTCGTGCCGGCTGGATGGTCCAGTTGAGAACGAAGGCCAAGTTAGACGAGAGGAGAAATTGATCATGAAGAAGACATTCTTGTACGGGGAACTGCAAATGACAGTTCCATTTTCGAAGGTCGATTGGCGGGCCATCAATGCCGGACTGAAGAAGGTTCCCGGCTTGGTGCGGAAGACCTGGTTGTATGGAGTTCAGGGAGGATCAGTGGGTGGCTTCTACGAGTTCGATTCAGAAGAAAATGCCCGCAATTTTGCAATCGGGCCTTACGCCGAAGAGGCAGCAAGATTTGGTGCCAGCCTCACGGTGAAGTTGTTCGATGGCGAAGTCACAGAAGCAGCCAGTCGCGATATGAGATCTCCTCACTACGACCCAAGCTGCTAGACGCTTCGATGAATGATGTCTTGAGGCGCAACTGAGCTCGATGAAATACAATCTCTGCACCCATCTCTAGGTGATCCGTTGTGGATCGCGGGGTTGCAGCCAGCTTTTGAAATGAAGGAGAAATAGCAATGCAACGTATTAGTTCTGTCGAACCAAAGGCCGCACAAGGGCGCACCAAAGAACTACTGGACACCGTCGAGAAGACATTCGGTACGACCCCGAATGTGGCGAAGGTGATGGCGAACTCGCCGGCCGTGCTGGAGAGCTTTCTCGCCGTCAGTACCGCAATGGGTGGGGCGAAGATCGGTGGCAAACTCCACCACCAGATCAAGTTGGCGACTAGCGAGGCCAACACTTGCGACTATTGTAATTCGATTCTGACCCATCTTGGTAAGCAGGGCGGGATTTCCGTCGACGAAATGCTCGATGGTCGCAAAGGGACGTCTTCTGATCCCCGCACCGACGGTGCTCTCAAGTTTGCGAGAGCCGTCCTGGAAACTCATGGCAAGGTCGGCGATGACGACCTGCAAGCGGTCCGCGAAGCAGGTTTCGGGGAGACCGAGATTGTGGAGATCGTCGCCAGTGTGGTTGTGGGCTGTTTCACGAACTTCCTCAATAACGTTGCCGACACGACCCTCGACATTCCCAAGGCCGAAGCTCTAAACAGCTGCTCAGTCACTGGCAGTTGTGGTTGCAAGTAACGCTATCAACGTTGGCCAAACGTCAGCGGGGTTCTCGCTGCTGTTTAGAAGTAGAGATAAGGAATCAGCCATGAGACAGTTTCCCAGCGATGTCGCCTTTACGCCCGCCGTGAAAAGCGTACAGAAGGCCAAGGGGTCACGAGCCAGTTATGCCAAGGTCGAACAAGGCCGCGGTTGGCAAACCCAAGTGACACAGGACCTTGCCGGGTTTCTGTCGGGGCTGGACATGTTCTACCTCGGCACGGCAAACGGCGAAGGCCAACCCTACATCCAGTACCGTGGTGGCAGTCCAGGATTCCTGAAAGTGCTGGACACGAAAAGGCTGGCCTTCGCCGACTTTGGCGGGAATCGTCAATACATCACGCTGGGCAACCTCTCCGAAAACCCGCAGGCGTTCATCTTCCTGATGGACTACACCAACTCACAGCGGGTCAAGGTTTGGGGAACAGCCGAAGTGATTGAGAACGATGCCGAACTGCTTGATCAGCTTCGTGATCCGGAATATCCCGGGAAGGTCGAACGGGCCATTGTTTTCACCATCGAAGCATGGGACATGAATTGTCCTCAACATATTCACAAGCGATTTCCTCAGCGGGTCATCGCACCGGTGATTGAAAAACTGCAAGACCGAATTGCAGAACTGGAAGCACAACTGGCTGATTCGCTCTCAGGGAGCGATTCGGGATCGTGAGCGATTTGTTTCGCTCAGTCTGGCCGCCGAGGGACGAGCCGACTGACACCAACCTTCCCTCATCAGGAGAATGATCATGATAGACAGAGCGAATTCGATAGTGATGGGGACTGGGGTCGTCGGGAATATAGGTGAGCGACCAACGTTGGCTTCGCAGATCCCGACATTCCAAGTGAAATTGCTACAGGCAGTCGCCTATGGCGGGCTGATCAGCGGCGTTCTGGACGCCACGAACGGCGTCGTGGCGTTTGGCCTGTATGGAATGAATCCGATCCAGGTGTTGCAGTTCATCGCCAGTGGGGCGTTTGGCCCCGCATCGTTCGAATATGGGCTGTTGAGTGCGGCAGCCGGGGCTGGGTTTCACTTCGTCATCGCCTTCGTGGCCGCCACGGTGTTCGCGGTCGCGGCCTGGTTCGTGCCACTTCTTCGACGGAATTGGGTGGTCGCTGGCCTGCTTTACGGGGCGTGGGTGTGGGCATTCATGAACCTGATCGTCCTGCCGTTTACTGCTGTTGTACCTGGCCCGACCGGTATTGGACTGACCCTCAATGGCATTATCGGCCATGCCCTCCTCGTGGGCTTGCCGATTGCGTATTTCAGCCGTCGGGTTGGAACCAATGAATCCGCCGAATAAAGGACAGGTCATGTCTGCTGAAGCAAGTAACGACTGGGTGGGGAAGCGCGTCCTCATCACCGGCTCCGGCCGGGGGATTGGCAAAGGGATCGCGAAAGCGTTCGTGGCCGGTGGAGCGAATGTGTTTCTTGTCGCCCGAACCAAAGCCGAGCTTGATACCGCACAGGAAGAGTTTGCATCACTATCAGGTCGGACGGAAACATTTATCGCCGACTTACTTCAACCTGACTCATCGGCCAGTACCGTGGCTGAGGCGATCCATCGGTTTGGTGGATTGGACATTGTTGTGACGAATGCCGGGGCGGCTGCTCAAGGGGGATTCCTGGAACTCCCCGACGATGCCTGGCCGGCTGGATTCGGGCTGAAGATGTTCGCCAACCTGCGGGTGATCAGAGCCGCCTGGCCCCACCTGAAGGAGTCAAAAGGGAGCGTGGTGATGATCGGCGGCGGGACGGCCCGGATTCCCGAACGGCACCTGGCCCTGGTCAGTGCCGTTAATGGTGGGCAAGCCTCGCTGTCAAAAGCAGTCGCCGAACAAGGGCTGCTCGACGGAGTGCAGGTCAACCTGGTGCAGCCAGGAACCATCCGCACGCTTCGCCGAGAGAAACTGTTCGACAAGCTGGCGAACGAACAGGGGATCACTGCCACCGAATACGAAGCCAAACAGATCGCAGCATTGCGGATTGGTCGATTGGGAGACCCGTCCGATGTTGCCAACGTCGTCAGTTTCCTCTGCCGTGCCGAGTCACGGTGGATCCATGGGACCATCATCGATGTCGATGGCGGTCAAAACAAAAGCGTTTAAGCAATCACCCTTGTCCGGAGACTACTCATGACTACCTCGAATACCGAAACCGTTAGCAACTTTTATGAAAACGTAAAACGTGGTGACATCGCTGCTGCCACCAGTGTTTTCGCTGATGACCTCATCTGGGTCGAGCCACCATTCCCCGGCCACGATGGCGGGACCTTTCACGGCAAAGAAAACATTCTTGCCAATGTCCTTGGGCCGTTCATCGCCACCTGGACTGAACTGTCGGTCACGCCCGAGCGAATCAGTGATACGGGTGAAGTCGTTATCGTTCATGGCCGCTACCGAGGGCGACATAAAGAGACCGGCCGGCCGTTCGAGAGTCGATTCGTTCACACATGGACGCTTCGCGAAGGTCAGGCCGTTCGGTTCGAAATGCTGGCTGACACGGTCCAACTCTTCCGCACCGTGCGGCCAAACGGCCCCGGAGAAATCGCCGTCAAGGGTCAGACGGTCAACGTGAACGGCGTCGATGTCTTCTATCGAGAAGCCGGGCCGAAAGGGGCACCGACGCTGCTCCTCCTGCACGGATTCCCTTCGTCTTCGCACATGTTTCGCGACTTGATCCCCGCACTCGCCGACCAGTACCACGTGGTCGCCCCGGACTATCCTGGTTTCGGCCTGAGCGCTATGCCCGACCCAAAGGACCACGCCTACACCTTTGACAATATGGCAAAAACTATTGCCGCATTCACCGACCTGATCGGACTGAAGGACTACTTCCTGTATGTTCAGGACTACGGGGGACCAGTTGGCTTTCGATTGGCGACCTCACGTCCAGAACGGGTGAAAGGAATCGTCGTCCAGAACGGCAATATCTACATGGAAGGGCTGAGCGAGAACCTGGCACCGCTAAGCGCGTACATGACGAATCCAACGCCAGAGACCGAAGCCCCGGTTCGGGGAATGCTGACTGCCGGTACAACGCAGTTCCAGTGGACTCATGGAACCCGCAACCCAGCCGCCATCGACCCGGCGTTCTGGATCTACGATCAATACTTCCTCGATCGTGCGGGTAACGACGCCATTCAGCTGGCGCTGTTCCGCGACTATAAGACGAACCCACCACTCTACCCGGCATGGCAGGCGTACCTGCGAACACACCGCCCGCCCGTCCTCGTTACTTGGGGAAAAAATGACCCGTTCTTCACCCCAGCTGGAGCGGAGGGATTCCGGAAGGACGTTCCGAATGTCGAGGTGCATCTGCTGGACACCGGACACTTCGCCCTCGCCGATGATGCAAGCGAAATCGCTAATCTGATTCGTAGGTTTCTGGGCACGCACATCAGCAAGTAGGCAGAGTGGCACGCAGTTTAGTGGATGCGGAATTCACCGCTGGTCTGAAGCGGCCGATCGCATCAGTCAAAAGCTGCGGCCGATGCCCACAATCACTGGCGAAAAAATGAGTTTTTTGTGTTTTCCAATTGCGACGGTGGGGCGAGGCGCAGACGAAAACCGCAACTAGGCAGTGCGGGTTAACCTCTTATGGAATTGCGTGCCTGGTTTTGAAGAACCGGACAATTGGCCTTGTTGGCTCGGGAGGAAGGTAGGTTCGGAAAACGAGGAGGGCGTCGAGGTGAACTAAACGCCAGAACTGTTGGGAGGGGCGGTTTGCTGCTATTGTTCGCCGACACGGTAAAGGTGGTCCGCACAGCGGACCCTACGGCTGTTTTTGAGTTGGGCGAAACACATGAATTTTCTGGCGGAATTGCGATCGCGGTTGAAGGTGGCGTTGGCTAAGGCAGACTTGCCGGTCGACGACTATTGGCAGATGCTGCAGCCAGCGACGGATGCCAAGTTTGGGGACTTTCAGGCCAACTGTGCGATGCCGATCGCGAAAGCGACAGGTCAGAACCCACGGGTGGTGAGTCAGAACCTGGTCGCCCATCTGAAAGTGGAAGACCTTTGTGAGGCCCCCGAGATTGCGGGGCCGGGGTTCATTAATTTGCGCCTTAAGGGTGAGCGGTTGGAAGCAGAGACGGGGCGATTGGCGAGAGACCCGCTGTTGGGGGTTGAGCCTGCTACAAAACCAAAGACCGTGATTGTTGATTTCTCGGGTCCGAATGTTGCGAAGCCGATGCATGTGGGGCATTTGCGGAGCACGGTGATCGGGAATGCCTTATGCAAGACGCTGAAGTCGCTGGGGCATAAGGTGATCAGCGATAACCATGTGGGTGACTGGGGGACCCAGTTTGGGATGATCATTTATGGGTATAAGCATTTTCGGAACGAAGCGGCTTATGAGCAGAATGCGGTGGCGGAGCTGGCGCGGCTGTATCGACTGGTGAATCAGCTTTCCGACTACCATGACCTGGTGAAAAACAGGGGGGCTGTGCTGGCCAAGGTTGAGGAGACTAGACGGTCGCTGGCCAGTGCTAAGGGGACGGCTATTCCGAATGAGAAACCGGCTGACGCGGCGAAGCGAGTTCGCAAGGCTGAAGGGGACTTAGCGGACGCGGAGGAAGAAGCGGCATCTTTGGTGCGGAAGATCGGAGCAGTGGAAGAGTCGCCTGAGCTGTTGAGTATGGCGAAGGGACATCCACAGATTGCGGAGCTGGCTCGAAAGGAGACGGCGAAACTGCATGCAGGGGATAAAGAGAACCTGAGGCTATGGCAGAAGTTTGTGCCGCTGTGCTTAGCAGCTCTCGATGGGATTTATGAGCGGTTCGGGATTTCGTTTGACCTGACATTGGGAGAGAGCCATTACAACCCGCAACTGCCAGGGGTGGTCGAGCGATTGAAGAAGGCTGGCCTCGCCGTTGAGAGTGAAGGGGCCGTTTGCGTTTTTGTGGAAGGGAACAAGGCGCCGTTCATCATTCAGAAGGCAGATGGGGCCTACACCTATGCCACAACGGACATCGCGACGATTATCGACCGGATCGAAGAGAAGAAGGCTGATACGATTTTGTATGTGGTTGATGCGAGGCAGAGTGAGCACTTTGGCCTCTTGTTTGAGACGAGTCGGCGATTGGGGTATGCGACGACCGACTTTCGGCACACTAGTTTTGGGACGATTCTAGGAGAAGATAAGCGGCCGTTTAAGACGAGGTCGGGTGATACGGTTGGGCTGGAGAGCTTACTTGATGAAGCGATAGCGCGGGCACGGCAGATTGTGGATGAAAACGATAATGCCAAGCCGGTGCCGGAGTTGGATGAGGAAGAGCGGCAGAGAGTCGCGACGATTGTGGGGATGGGGGGGATCATTTATGCCGACCTGCATCACAATCGAGACAGCGACTATGTGTTTAGCTGGGAGAAGATGCTGGCGACGCGGGGTGATACCGCGACCTATATCCAATACGCCTATGCTCGGGTGCAGGGGATTTTTCGCAAGGGGGGGATCGATTTAGCCCAGTTGCGTGATACGACAAACTTGAGCGAGTTGCCACTGCGAATGCCACAGGAACGGGCATTAGCACTGCAACTGCATAAGCTGGGGAGCACGGTGCAGGATGTGTGTGTTGACTACAGACCCAATCTGCTGACGCAGTACCTGTTTGAGACGGCTAACGCGTTTAGTGCGTTTTTTGAGCATTGCCCAGTGCTGAAGGAAGAGGACTCGAGTGTGCGAACGGCGAGGTTGCTGCTATGCGACTTGACGGCGCGGGTGATGAAGCGGGGGTTGGAGTTATTGGGGATTGAGGTGGCGGAGCAAATGTGAGGGGGTGAGCGAGTTGCGGCCGGTCGAACCGGCCCTACGTTGCTGGTTCTGGGTTGCTATCGGCGTTTTAACGGTACGGCAAGCCGCACCCTACGGCTGATTATTGATGAGGATTGTTAGTGAGTTCGATTGCGGGTGGCGAACCATTTGGCGGTGGTAGTGAGGCCTTCGGTGAGAGAGTATTGAGGTTTCCAGCCGAGATGGCGGGCGGCTGAGTCCCACGAGACCAGGCTGGAGCGGAGGTCGCCTGCTCGCGCGGGGCCGTGAGTAGGCTTCGGGACTGCGTGGCCTAGTTCGGTGGTCATGGCAGTGGCCAACTGTTCGGCCAGGATGTTGGTATGGGCGGGGAGAGCGGTGCCGATATTGAATGGGCAAAACGGAGTCGGCAGAGGACTGGTCAGGGCAAGCAGATTGGCACGCGCGACGTCGGCAACATAGACATAGTCGCGCACGTACTTGCCGTCGCCATTAATGGTAGGGGCAAGACCGGCCAGCATTTTTTCACAGAAGATGGCGACCACGCCGGCTTCACCATGCGGGTTTTGGCGAGGGCCGTAGACGTTGCCGTACCGCAAGGCAACGCCACCCAGGTTGTGTTGATTGACGAAGAATTCGAGGTACTTTTCGCCGACCCATTTGCTGATGCCGTAAGGGGAGATGGGGGCAGCGGGGTGGTCTTCGGGGGCGGGTGTGGTGACATCGCCGTAGAGGACGCCGCCGGAGGAGGCGAAGACGATGCGACCAGCGCCGACGGCTGCGGCGCTTTCGAAGACATGCAAGAGGCCCATGACGTTGTTCTGGGCATCGAAGACCGGCTCTCGGACGGAGCGGCTGACCGACATTTGAGCAGCCTGGTGGGAGACGGCTTCGGGCTTGAACTCTTGAAAGACCTTGGCGACGGCTTCTCGATCGCAGATATCGACCTCAAAGAAGGGGACGCTGAGAGGGATGTTGGCCCTGCTGCCGGAGGCGAGGTTATCGAGGACGGCAGGTTGGTGGCCGTTGGCCAAGAGTAGATCGACAATGTGGCTGCCGATGAATCCTGCGCCGCCGGTGACAAGAACCTTCATGAACGGGGCCTAATGCTGGAGGAGTGATTTGCGAATGAGGGATGTTATTTAAAGCGGACAACGTGGGATGTTGGTTTTGCCAGTGCGATCGGTCGTGCCGGATGAAGATATTGGTCAAATTAAGACACTGGCGAAGCCAGTGGCACACAAAGACAAGTCCCGATCTGTGTGAGACACTGCACTACCCGGCTGACGGGGAAAGGCGGCCTCGTTCTTTCAGATAGAGCAGCAGCACGGCCAGGTCGGCGGGGGTGATGCCGCTGATACGGCCGGCCTGGCCTAAGTCGGTTGGTTGAACTTTGGTGAGCTTTTCCCGAGCTTCTCGACGAAGCTGGGTGATGCCGTTGAAGTTGAAGTTCGCAGGAATGGTAACCGACTGAACCCGCTGTGCCTTCTCGACATCAGCTTCCTGGCGCTTGATGTAGCCCATGTACTTGGTCTCGATGACGACCTGCTCACGAGCGCGGGGAGCGAGTTCCAGTTCGGCCAGAGTCGGGGACATTTCCTGCAGGTGTGTCCATTCTGTTTCGGGGCGACGGAGCCATTCTTCCAGAGTGATTCCCTGATGCCGCGTTGACTTCAAGAGTTGCTGCGCGAGGGCGATCTGGCGTTCATGCTCGACGAATTGCTGCCAACGATCGGGGGTGACAAGGCCGATCTCTTGACCAAGCTTTGTTAAGCGGCGGTCGGCGTTGTCGTGGCGCAAGATGAGGCGGAATTCGGCACGGGACGTAAACATGCGGTACGGCTCATCGACCCCTTTGGTGACCAGATCGTCGATGAGGACGCCGAGATAGGCCTGGGCGCGGTCGATGACGAATGGGCCTGCTCCTGCCACGAGACGGGCGGCGTTGATACCTGCCAAGAGTCCTTGACCTGCGGCTTCTTCGTAGCCGGTGGTGCCGTTGATTTGGCCAGCAAAGAAGAGGCCGCGAACCCGTTTGGTTTCGAGGGTTGGCTGTAATTGAGTCGGAGGGGCGAAGTCGTATTCAACGGCGTAGCCATAGCGCATGATCTCGGCCCGTTCGAGGCCGCGAATGCTGTGGATGAACTGATCCTGAACATCGCGTGGCAGGCTAGTGGAGATGCCGTTGCAGTAGATTTCTTTGGTGTTGTAGCCTTCAGGTTCCAGGAAGATATGGTGTGATGATTTATCAGCGAAGCGAACGACTTTGTCTTCGATCGAAGGGCAGTAGCGGGGACCAGTCGATTGGATTTGGCCGCTGTACATGGGGGCGCGGTGCAAGTTGGCCCGAATGAGGGCGTGCATCGTTTCGTTGGTTTCGGTGAGCCAGCACGAGAGCTGGGGCTGAGTGATCGCGGTGGTTAAGAACGAGAAGGGCTGCGGATCGGGATCGCCGGGTTGTTCGGTGAGGGCCGCATAATCGATCGTGCGGCCGTTGAGTCGTGCGGGGGTTCCGGTTTTGAATCGCTGGAGTTCAAAGCCAAGTTGCCGGAGTGAATCGGAGAGGGTGCCGGTGGTTCCGTCCCCTGCCCTGCCCCCTGCGGTTTTGGCTTCGCCGGTGTGCATGATTGCCTGAAGGAAGGTGCCGGTCGTGACGATGACGGCTTGGGCTTTGTAAGTTGCGTTGCCACGGACCTGGACGCCGGTGATGGCATGGGAGCCATCGGGCTGCAGTGTTGAGACGAGTTGCTCGATGACTTCCTGACAAAGGGTGAGGTTTGCCTGCTCTTCGATGCGGCGCTTCATTTCGAACTGATAGGCCTTTTTGTCGGCCTGGGCGCGAGGGCTGTGCATGGCAGCCCCTTTGCTGCGATTGAGCATGCGGAACTGAAGCCCGGTGGCATCGATGACGCGACCCATCTCGCCGCCAAGTGCATCGATTTCGCGAACGATCTGGCCTTTGGCGACGCCGCCGATGGCTGGGTTACAGCTCATTTGGCCGACGGTGTCGCAGTTCATTGTCAGGAGTGCAGTTTTGGCGCCGAGGCGAGCTGAGGCGAGGGCAGCTTCGCAGCCGGCATGGCCTGCGCCGATGACGATGACGTCGAATTGGTACCAATCGGTCGACATGGGACAATGATCGTTTAGCTGGGTGTGAGGGGGGAATTGGACCTAGAGTATTGTAGCAGACCGTTGGCTGCGGCCTCGAAAACACTGCAAAAAGCGGGCTATTGGGAGCTACTTGTTTTTAATTGCCCTTCCACGTGTAAGGGCTTCTACCGCGAAGACGTTAAGGACGCAAAGGGAAGGCTTTCTCTTGGATATCTTCGCGAACTTCGCGGTAAGGCAGCAGCTTCAGAATCACTGGTCGTGTTGTCATGGTGCAATGAGCGGCATACGGGCTGCATGAAGACACTGGCGAAGCCAGTGGCACACGAAGTGGCACACAGAAGATAAGACCCTCTTTCTGTGAGACACGGTCTAAGCCTTTGGTTCGGTCATGCTCCAGGGGTCGAGGGCTTTGTTGAGAACATCGAGCGGAAGGATGTTTTGCTCGACGCAGAGTTCGCGGATGGTTTTGCCGGAAGCGAAGGCTTCTTTGGCCAGCTTGGCGGCCCGTTCGTAGCCAATATGAGGGTTAAGGCCGGTACACATGGCGAGGCTTTTTTCAACACTCGCTTCGCAGGCCTGAACGTTCGCTTCCATTTCAATCGCACAGAACTCGACAAAGGCATTGGTGCCGCTGGCGAGGAGCGATAGGCTTTCGAGTGTCGTCTGGCCCATGACGGGCATCATGATGTTGAGTTGGAACTGGCCCCCTGCAGCGCCGGAGAGTGCGACCGTTTGCTCGTTCCCCATGACACGGGCGGCAACCTGCATGAGGCTTTCGCACATGACGGGGTTAACCTTGCCAGGCATGATCGAGCTACCGGGTTGGCGGTCGGGGAGCATGACTTCGTAAAAGCCGCAACGTGGGCCGGAGCCTAACCAGCGAATGTTGTTGGCGACATTGAAGAGGGTGCTGGCGATCACTTTGAGCTGGGCGTGGCATTCGACGAGGCCATCACGTTGGGCGTTGGCTTCGAAGTGATTGACTGCTTCAATGAAGTGGATGTCAGTTTCTTTGGCGAGTGCCGCACAGGTTTGAGCAGCGAACTGGGGATGAGTGTTGATGCCTGTTCCGACTGCGGTGCCGCCAACGGGGAGTTCGAGAACGGCCGATAACGCGCGGTTGGCCCGTTCGATAGAGAGAGCGAGTTGGCGTGCGAAGCCGCCGAACTCCTGGCCGAGCCGTAAGGGGGTTGCATCGGCCAAGTGGGTTCGGCCGATCTTGATGATTTTGTCCCACTTGGCAGCTTTGTCGGCCAAGATATCATGCAACTTCTGGAGGGCGGGGACCAGCTTTTGACGAATTGAGACAGCGACGGCCACATGTATGGCGGTGGGAAAGGTATCGTTGGTGCTTTGTCCCATGTTGACATGGTCGTTGGGATGGATTGGCTTTTGTTCTTTGAAGCGATCGCCGCCGGTCAGCTCGATGGCCCGGTTGGAGATGACCTCGTTGACGTTCATATTGCTGGACGTGCCAGAGCCGGTCTGGAAGACATCAACGGGGAACTGGTCGTCGAACTTGCCGCTGGCCACCTCTTTGGCAGCAGCCAGCATGGCATCGACCTGGGCTGGGGTGAGAGGGTTCTTGCCAGTGCCGGTCAGCTTGCCCAGATCGCGATTGGCGACGCCGGCGGCGTACTTGACCAGACCCATCGCGTGGATGAGGTCAGAGTGGAGAGGCCAGCCTGAGACGGGGAAGTTCTCGACGGCTCGCTGGGTCTGGGCGCTGTAATAGGCCTGGGCGGGGACGTTCACTTGTCCCATTGAGTCGTGTTCAATGCGGAATTCGGTCATGTGATATCGCTTTAGTGGTTGCAAAGGTTGTTTTTGGGGGGCGATTGTGAGGTCGGGATTGTGGTTGGCGACCTAGTAATAGGTTAGCTGTGCTGAGTTAAACACGCGAGCCTCAGCAAGCAGCGGCAGGGGCAAGCGGTGGGGTTGGGGCAATTTGTGGGGCTAATCGTTCTTAGTGCATTGTGAGTTTTGATGGGAATGAGCGCGGGTTGGGCAGGTGAAGGGAAGAAATTAGGACCAGCGCCCGATCGCTCAATAGGGAGTGATTTAAAGGGGGTGGGAGATGGGAGCGTCTGGAGTTTGAAGAACCCGACCGCTGACGTAGTCGGCTCGCCTGGGAGGTGGTGGATTGAGGTTTGTGGTTACTCGAGCAGGCCCAAAAAAGTACTTGGAACGGTTCTTAGTACCACTGATACGAATACGATTTGAAGGTCGCAGCGGCGCCGGGACGGGCAAGGTCTTCGACGAGTTGGCTTTGGGGCTGCTCAAAGGCGCGCTGCAGCATTTCATCGGCTAGTTGTCGCGCGTGCCAGCTTCGAGGGGGGTTTGACATCAGGTCGCGCTTGGCATCCTGCAACATTTCAGCGATCCCATCCCGGATGATGGGGTCTGGGGCTGCCAGCAGCGGGAGCCACATCAATCGCCCTTCGGACGATGTCGGGTGATGAGAAATCTGGACACTGGGGGCGGGGTTACCGGCCAGAATCTGGCGAACGTTGTACCAGTTCACAAACAGGTCAACAGGCAGGATAGCGAAGAGATAGATCGCCATCGCCAAAGCCAGCAGTTGATTGCGAATCAGCCATTGGAAATTGCAGGCGTGCCAAATCTTCCAGACCACCAGCAGGAAGCCGACGACAACGGTGGTTGTTCCCAGAAGTCCGACGACTCGCATCTGGGTCATTCCGTTGAATTGAACGTAGATTGCCAGGCGGTTGTAGACGGCAACTGCCAGCAGAATGTTTTCAGCCGCCCAGATCATCGCCATTTTGCGGACGAATGGCATTCTCGCATCATGCATGAATGATCCGCGAAAGATGGCTGACAGTAAAAGCGTGGCTAACCCGAGGGCCACCGTCAGCCAGGCAGCCCCTTCGTGGGCATAGCCTGAGTAGTGAAACTTCGGTGGAAAGGTGCGGAACCACATCGTTGCAAATTCGAAAACAAGATATCCAGCGAAGACGACCACAACAGTGAGTATGGTGTTTCGACTGGCGAGATAAACTTCATTGCGCGGGGCTGCCTGCACAGCTGAGGCCTCTGGGTGTGTTCCTTGAGTTCGGAGCCACCGGGGAACGAGTGGACGCAAGAGGCCGATTCCGATCCAAGTTGCAGCAAGCCAAATGAGAACACGCTGCGGCGACTCGACGACCTGCTGCAGCCAGAGGCGTGCCCCATCCAACCAGGCAGAAAGCTCGCGATTGACCAGTGATACCAGGTCTGGATTGGCTAGAATGAAGACCGTGATAAACACTGCCGCAGCCAAGAGTGGCAACAGGTAAATGAGAGCGATGCCGGCCAGGCTGCTTCCGAGTAATGACCGGGCAATCCGTCGCAGCCGCTGCTCATAGGCTTGCAGTCCTTCGGCCCCGGACAAGACCAATAGCAAGGCGAAGTTCAGGAGTTCGAGCAGGTAGACCGCCCCGCCGGCCAGGCTGAGGGAGACTCCGGCCAGAAGTGTTGCTCCAGATAATATTGCAAGCGGATTGCCACACCAGACGAGGCGAACGGCGGCGGCAATGGCCAGCAGCAGGACGATAAGCGTTTGGGTCCCGAAATGGCGCTTTTGCGCACCGACCAAGAGCAGCAGCGGGGCGATAGCAACGAGGGCAGCAACCCCGCTGTAGCCTCGGCCCTGATAGAGGGAAATGTCGGTGAGGGAGACCAGCAGGCCAAGGACCATGACTTCAAGCCAGCCGACGGGTGTCCCACGATCAGCGGGCTGGGTAGCTGAGGGGCTTCGAGCGTCGGCGGTTAATGGCAATTCAGGTGGCAGAGGAACAGAATCGAGCTGCGGAGCCTGGTCGCTCATTTTAACCCGCTTTCCTTGGCTAAGGTGCAAATTGTTAAGCGTTTACGGACGCGATTTGCTGGGGAGCTAGACGGAGCCGGGATTTGGGACTTTCGATTTGGACGAAACCGACAATTGGGATTGTCGGCTCGAAAGGCCAGCTGCGATTCGGTATGCCATCGAAGTGAGTGGTCAAGTTGATCTGTGGTTCATGGGAAAAGACCACGGACCATTGGCCAGTCTCCAGCGATTAGGTTTTTTAGTGTCATTCAGGTGAAGGCAACCGGGGCTTAGCCCAGGCTTTTCTTGAGGCGGGCCTGATGGTAGGCCAGCCGTTCGGCGGAGGTCATGGTGGCGAAGTTGGGGTTGGTCGCTACGGCTTCGCTGGTTTTTGGAGGACTGCTGAGAACCGTTGCTTTGGGAGCTGGGGCTGAAACAACAGGGATGCTGATGGTTTTGCTGCTAGCGCCATAGCTCATGACGTTGGTTTGAAGGGTTAAGTCTTGCTCGAGTGGGCGATGAGGCTTTTGGCCTAGCTTCTGCAGGACGGCATGATAGGCGCGCACGGCTTCTTCGGGTTCGATCACACCGTCGGCAATGTAGCGCAAGAATTCGATGAAAGCCAATTGGTTCTCGGCACTGTTGATCTTTCGGCCAAACAGGGCGGCCCGCGCACCATACTTCTGGGCCTGATACAGCAATTGAAATGCATCGAGGGTGGTCCCTGCCCCGCCCCCCAGAACGCCGACGACTAAGTGGGGGTCGTACGCGACCAATTCTTCCATGGCTTTGGGACCATGATAGACCATCTTGAGGAAGACCGGCCGACCGGCTGAGGTGACTCCAGCCAGGGTGCGTGCAATCAAATCGTTGATGAAGCCGGGGAGGACTTCAGGAGGGACAGCGGCGGGCTGATTGGGATCGAAGATTTCGAGGAAGTAACGAAAGCTTTTACGTTCAGCTTCTTCGCGAAACTCTTTGAAGCGTTCGAGGGTGTGATGGTCGAGTTCGAGCTTGTTGTTGAACGTGACTGAATACAAGCCGAGGTCGGCTCCGCGATTGCGTTCGTTGGGGCTGCAATCGAGATGGCCACATTGAATGTGGTCGAGCGAGGCGGAGCGGAAGGGGCGAGCGGGTTCTTGATGAATGGTGCCGCCACGGGGTATATGGACATCGGTTGCATCGTTGGCCCGGGCAGCCGGGGTAATCGGTGAGCCGCTGAAGAGACCTTCTTTGATGGCGAGTTGTTCGCAGGTGCTGGCCGACATTAAGACGATGTCGACAATTTCCTGGCGAATGACTTGGCGAATTTGATCACGATACTCTGCTAGAGTTTTATAGCGAGCTTCGCCATCGTGCCGCTCGGGGGATAGACCGGGTGCCCCAATGCCGAACGCCATGTCGGCGTCTTTGGCGTCGGCGATGATGAAGTCTTTCGCGCCGTGAGGGTCGGCATGAATGGCGGCGAGTTTGGCGTCAAGAGTTTTTTGGTGGGGCATGGGAAGAACTAAAGGGGTTCTGTTTGATTATCGAAAAAGTGAACGAGTGCGGGCTTATCGAGCGATCCATCTGCGACGGCTAAACCGACTTGAGCAAAATTATCAGAAGAACAGACAAGGCGCAAGCCGTTAAGAGCTAGAAAGACCGACGCCGTGACCATTTCAACCCGTTTATTCCCATCGCGGAAAGCATGCCCCTTGATCAAATGAAACGCATACGCTGCTGCCATCTCGGGTACGCTTTGGTGGAGATATTGACCAAAAGCCTGTTGCTGGGGCATCGCCAACGCAGATTCCAGTTGTCCTTGATTAAGGACGCCCAGAGATCCGCCATATCTTGCAATTTGGTCTTGGTGAATCTGCAACACGTCCCGCTCAGTTAGAAACTCGATCTCCATCTTTATTCGGCCAGCCTGCGAAGAGCGTCCGAGTACCGTGTATTGATGTCGTTCAACGAGGCCTGAAAAAGTTTTTCACGGCTGGCTGTTGGCGAAACTTCTTCGATAAGCGAATCGAGCGCTTCCGTGATCGCTGCCTCCGGTGTCGAAAACTTGCCAGAATTCACTAATTCCCAGACGCGTTGCTCTTGTTGGGCATTGAGAGTGATCGTCATTCGCTTCCTCAACTCTTGCGATGTAACGGCTTGTGCTGTCACGATTATCGAGCCGTCTCTGGATTATCCCATTTCGGGCCATCGCCCGCCAGACCGGTTGCGGGGGGCAATTTCGAGCGAAACTGTCCCGGTTTCTGGGTGTTTAGTGTGCGGCTGGCATTCTCAGCAATCGGGATTTTCATGTTGTTGCCATTTGGCACCCTTTGGAAACATCTGCGGGAGGGTTCATGCGATACGTTTTGACAGCGATCGTATTTTGCGGGTTCGGTTTCCCCTGTCCGTGCGACGCGGCGGGCCCCTACGACCCGCTACAGAAGCTTGTGGAATCGGTCGACACAATCGAACTGACCGTGATCGATAAAGGCCGAAATCGGGAGATTCCCGTTAAGGTTTATCGGCAGCGACAGACCGAGGCTGCGTCGACAAGTCTTGCGCCGGTAATTCTATTCAGTCACGGTCTAGGGGGGAGTCGCGAAGGGAGTCCATTCCTGGGCGAGCATTGGGCGGCCAGAGGTTATGTGGCGGTTTTTCTGCAGCATCCGGGCAGCGATGTGGATGTCTGGCGCGGGAAACCTTTGGCCGAACGGCGTGGGGCCATGCAACAAGCGGCTGGACTAGAGAACTTTCGGCTGCGGACAGAAGATGTCAGAGTCGCGCTGGATCAACTGACCAGTTGGAACACGCAGGTTAATCACGCGTTGGCCAAGTCGCTGCAGATGGAGGCGGTGGGTATGGCAGGCCATTCATTTGGAGCCGTTACCACCCAGGCCGTCAGCGGACAATCGTTCCGCCAAGGAAAGTTGTTCACCGACGATCGCATAAAAGCTGCTATCGCAATGAGTCCCAGCACGCCGAAACGGGGCAACGCCGAGGACGCATTCTCAAAGGTATCGATCCCCTGGCTGCTGATGACCGGTACGCATGACACATCACCCATTGGCGACCAGGATGTCGCGTCGCGACTGGGGGTCTTTCCGGCTTTGCCCAAGGGGCAGAAGTTTGAGCTGGTGCTTGATCAGGCCGAGCATTCGGTTTTTACCGATCGCAAGCTTCCGAGTGAATCGCGGCCTCGCAATCCCAATCATCACAAAGCGATTGTGGCCATTAGCACGGCATTCTGGGACATGGCTTTGAAGTCGGATCGAGAAGCACAAGCATGGCTGGAAGGGGAAGGGGCGAGAGGGGTCTTGGAGCCGAAGGACAGCTGGCAGTTTAAGTGATTGCTGTGATCGGGGCGGTGCTGGTTCAATGAGGGTTGGCCAGGCTGTCACTTGGCAGGGCGACTTGTCAGTCGAGGTTCATGCAATAACCGTTGGGATCAAGCTGTGACCAATCCGACCAAAAACTATGGCGGCAGCGTGTGGTTGAACACCTTCGGTCAATCGACTGTTGAATCGCCGCAACACAAGTCAGTACCGGTCATTGGCCGACCAGTGGCAACGAGTGAGATGTGACGACTCATTTTATAGTTCAAGAAACTGGCACCACGACAGATTACTGTTTGCGAGGCAATGACTTGAAAACCATGTCGTTCGAAGAATGGCCGGGCGGTAATGCTGGCATCGACAAGAATTATCTGCAGGTTTTGCTCTTGGGCAAAACGAATCAGCGAATTCATCAAGGCTGAACCAACTCCCTGTCGCTGGAAATCAGAGGCCACGTAGAATCGGTCGATTTTCGCTTCCATTGGCGATTCGCAATTGTGTTCGAGTTCGGCAAAACCAGCTATGACTCCGCCGTGCTCTGCCACGAAGACCAGTCGACCGACAAAACGGTTCTGCCATGCCGCTGGATCGATCTCGTCAGAGGCCCACGCGGCGATCTGAGCTGGGGAGTAGTCCCGTGAATTCACTTTGCGGACGGTCTCTTTGAACAGCGATAACAGTTTACCGGCGTCCTCCGCCTTGAACGGACGTGTGATTAGCATCGCTTGTTCCGATTGGGATTGTTGACTGCGTTAGTCCTGGAAGGTAGTCGGCGAGACCGGAACACAAGGAGTTGCTGCCACACGCAATTGCTGTTGCTGTTGTTGCCGGACGAGGATGATAGTTAGCTATCATGACAGAAACCTTCCAGGCCGCAGAGGATCAACTACTCGCCCCGGTGACAACTAGAAGTGGTTTCAAAACCCTCTGGCGGGAAAAGTCTACCGCAGGTTTTACCGAGCTGCATCTTGCCACCAACCGGGTTTTGAAACTGACCCTAGGCAGTTTCGGCTGCAGAGCCAGCGGTTTAAGGCCAGCCAGATTCTCATGGTTAGCTGTTGCAGCTCTTGACCAACACATTGAATATCGAAAGTCCGGTTGGCGAAATGGCGAACCGATCACTTTTGAGTATATTGCATCGGGAATCGCACAAGTAGGGTTTGTCTGACGGGAGATGCCGACCATGAGTAATGTGAGTGATGCGAAGTCGACCGTGCAATCAATTGTTGTCACGCAGGCGATTGCCATTGTTTGCTTTGTTTTGGTCCCAGCGACTATCACGTTTATCGTACCAAGGACAACGATCGAGCTTTGGCGGGGAGAAAACGGGGTTAACGCGAAAGTTACCCGCTATTGCCTGCTGGTTGTTCCGGCACAAATTGTCAATATCGCCCCGCTGACTGACGTTTATGATAAGGTGACGAGTAGCCATAAACGCTCTGCTACGGTTGCCGAACGACGGCGCGGGGACCGAAATGGGACGTGGGTCGCAGGAGATGGAGCGGTCTACCTTGCAAGCGATTCCGCGACATGCCATGTGCAGTCGACCCCTGCTGAAGCACCGAAGCTAACGGCTGCGATCGAGGCGTTTGTGAGCAAAGGCGAACCGGCCACCTTACAGCTTTCTGCGGCGGCGTATTGGCAACTGACCTACCTGCTGGGGGGAGTGTTGACCGGACTGTGTGCCTTGTATCTGGTTGGAAGCTGTCTGGCCATTCTGCAATGGTGCTGGTCGTTTGCGGTTCCTGCGAAGACGCCGGTGGGCGAGTAGAGCTAAAAGGGGTATTCGAGGCCAATTGGAGTTTTCGTTTCTGATTGTGACGCTACAGATTCTGAGTGGGAAAAACCCGACCGCTGACACCGTCGGCTCGCCTGGGATTTGGGGACTTGTCCAAGGAGTGTGATATGCCTTTTGACTGGTGTGGCGATATGCGTGAATCGATGGGTGGACTATGCAGAAGGTCGGCCTTGTTACTGGTCGTCATGGTGCTGACTCATGGCGAGAATGCGACGCAGGCTGCAGAACCGACGGCCCGGTCACAACCGCCATTCGTTGTACTGTACAGCAACGACACGACTCACACGATGAGTTGCAGAAGCCCGTATCATAAAGGGAAACGACTGCAGCATAACGAGGCGACCAACAAGGATGAGATGATGGTCGAGCCTTTCAGTGGGACAATGCTGGAGGCATCAGTTGACGAGACGGCTGAGACTGGGGTGGATGCTCACCTGCTGCAACCGGGGTTTGGGTGGGTCCCGTGGTGGAAGAGCCAGGTTTATTCGTTTGAAGAGCATCGCGCTTTTATGAAGGAGCACTTTCAGTCCGAGATGCCGAAAGGGAGTTGGACCGAATACATCAGCCAGGGTGGTGACATGGTCGACACCTTCACCAAGCGTTGCCACAAAACGAACCTCAAGCCATTCATTTCAATTCGCCTTAACGATGTGCATGGACATGAGACGGCCAATCTGCCTCCAGGGCCGAGGACCGAGAGCGCCTGGGCGACCGAGATCGCCTGGTCGACGATGGCACCCATTCACGTTAATCATCCCGACTGGCGATTGGGGAAAAATATTCTCGA
>JAIXVG010000047.1 GCA_027483145.1 Planctomyces sp. | reverse complement strand
GGAAAATGGTCGGTGCAAAGCATCCTTCCAGGACGGGGCGAAACAGGATTGAGATTGACCACCGCGAAGTTCTATTCGCCATCCGGGAACACTTACGGTAAAATCGGTGTCGAACCAGACGTCCTTGTTGAAACGACCACTGAACAGCAGTTGGCTGCTTATCGGGGCAAAAAACGAGGGCAGATTGATCGCGATCAGGATATCACCAAGGGACTTGAAGTCCTGAGGAAGCAATTGGCCAAACGATGACCACAGATTCGACCGACTGGGTAGGACGGGGACAAGGACTGCTCCCCCAGGTCGGCTGGTCATTTACAACAGACGGCCCACTGGTCGATCTGCAACTCGCGAAAGAAACCGGCCATATTCTGGCAGCTGACCAGACTGGCGGCTTCTACCTGCTTAGCCCTTTGGGCCAGGTTAAAACTCTGAACCGCTTGGCCACCACGGCCAGGCGGTTGGCGTTTAGTGACACGGGCAATGCAGCAGCAGTTCTGGTGGACGATTCGTCTGTCGGATGGATGGACCACAAACTTCGATTCAGCTGGTCTCGCGAGTTACCCGACGATGTTCTCGGGTTGGGTATCAGTCCATTTGGAACGCACGTTGCCATCGCAATGGCCGACGCAACCAATGCGGTCTTCGACGCCGGAAACTCGCGTTATTCCCTGTTTGAAAGTATTCGTCCCCTGAGGCACATCCAGTTTCTAACGCAGCATCGCGCTCTGATTGTTGCAGCTGAACATGGGTTGGTCGCTCGTTACACCCTGGATGGCCAACCCGAGTGGACCGAAAAAGTCTGGTCGACCGTCGGCGAGCTGACAACAAGTGGCGATGGAAAGTCAGTCTGGTTAGCAGGCTTCATGCATGGCCTGCAGCTCTTTTCGGGGGAAGATGGAGCGACCCGCGGTTCATTCGTCCTGGACGGAACCGTTAGTCTCGTTTCAACTTCGTACGATGGGAACCGGATTTTCGCTGCCACGCTCGAAGGCCACGTCATGTGCTTCAGCGAACGCAGCGGACTGACCTGGGCTGTTCAGGCACCCGACAAGATCGTCCGCCTGGCCGCCAGCCCCCTTGGCCAATTCGTCATTTGCGGGTTGGAAACCGGCCAGATCCTGCGACTTGATTGCACCGGCTGATAGGCCACAAACTAGTTGGTTGCAGCTTGGATTGCCCGCTGAAACCACCTCCAATTGCTGGCCGCCTCATTGGTAACAGGCACTAATTCGATTCCGCTGGTTGGCTTGTGCTGACGCTTGTTCGCAATCGCTCGCCGACCAATTGACCGTTGGGTCGCAATAGACCCAAAAAGCCCGCGACGGAAGGATGGAACTCCGCTTCAATCGTGTTCGCAGCAGCCTTCATCTCATCCACTTCTGCTCGGCTCAGCAACAGGCCAAATCGTTGAATATGGTCCAGCAGCAACTGGCCTGCTGTCTGCCGCGCGCTCGCTTCCTTTCCAGGATTCAGCAAGCTGGTCTTAAACCGCGACTGCACAACGGGAGAGCCAATTGACGCGAGTGCTGTCATGGCCGCAGGACCTAACTCAGCGTCATCGACCAGTTCCAATAGTTCCGTTTCAGCCAACCTTAAGTCGAAAATATGCGGTTTGCCCATCCGGGCCATCTCGACCATCCACAGCAGTGCTTCCCGCTTTTGGTTCGCCCGCTCTGGCTCGCTAAGGGTTGGCCCCTTGACGACCTCTAGGAACGACTGAACCTGTACCGAGAAGTCGGCCGCTGAAGAGGCTTCTTCCGCAAAGATCGCTGGCCGACCTTGCTGCACAATTCGCCGCGTAGTAGCGCGCATCTGGTCGTTTCCATACACAACGATCGGAATCCCAGCCGTTCGAGAATCGCCCCGAAAGTTGGCCATCGCCTGCGACAAGTCCCAGCGTTGGCAATTAGCGTGCAACACTATCAGTTCAACACCAATTGTGTCTGCGGCCTCACGAAAGCCCGCCTGACTTGTCGCAAAGTATTGGCCTTCGTAGCCGAGTTGACTCAAGAAGCTAACTGTTTCGCTTCCTCGGCCTGCATCGGCGTCAATCACAATCGCCCGAACCTGCCCCGAGTTCGTCAAGGCACGCTTCAAGACTTCCAGCACTCTGCCTGAACCGGAAAACTCGGCTTGCGGCTCAAGAGCCATGATCGTCGTAGCAGCCGTAAACTGAATGCGTGGGTCTGGGTAGTTGAGGGCCACCAAAACGGGAGATTTCCCCCCCTTTTTGTTCCGCAGGTCTTCTCGCGACCCAATCTGCGACAGAACTTGCAACGCACCAAAAATCGTTCCTGGTTGTCCCGCTTCCAAACCAGCTTGCAGAGCCGATGAAACCACTTCTGGACCCAACGAAAGGGCCGTATTCATCGCCGTCCCAGGTGCCAGCGATAGTGGATCGTTCCAGCCTTCAAAGACAACCTGATAGGCAATGGCCCCCGCCAGGTAGTCGCGCTGCTTGGTAGCGATTTCTGGGGAAAGAAGTAACGCTTCCCTAAAGAAACGATTTGCATAGAACAGTGCTGCAGTCTGTGGCGTGACCCGCCGTACCACGCTTGTCCCAGCGGCTTCATCCCAACCATAGACCGACGTCAGGCCATCAGGTTCCCGAACCGGCCTGATTTCAGACCGATAATACGCCTGGCCCAGTCGCGACAGCTCACTGGCGGCCTGGACCGAAGAAACTTCATCAGCTTTGGTTTTGCGGTCTTCCAACACGCGCAAAATCGCTGTGCGGGCAGCAGATTGAATCCCGGCTGGCGACTCTGGTGAAAAAGCAGGTCCCCACAAGTAAGGAAGGCCCTCGGTTGCGCGTAACCAGCCAATTGTTTGGATGGCGCCAAGTCGTACTGTTTCGCTTGGTGCATCCAACGCGCCAACCAAAGCGGGGATCGCTTGTCGCCCGATCGACGTCAGGGCCAGCACCAGCACGTCAAAGTCGTTGGCGAATGCAGGATCATTGAGCCGTGAGAGGATCGCAGGGACCGCCCGCACTCCCAGATTTCGCAATTCAAGCTTCGCCCCCTGACGACTCACCGCATCGCCGGCCAATCGATCGAGGACTCCTGCTATAAACTCAGGAGAAACAGCTCGCGCCTGTGAAGCGATCGTCATGCGTTCAAGGAGTGCCAAGCTGTCGGGCTGCAGTTCTTTGATCCGCGAGAGCCGCAGGAAGCTCGATGTACCGTGGACATCCCGCAATGCAAGCAGTTGCTCGTCGCTCGGGTTATCTTCCACAAACTTTTTGAAATAGGCGGCAGCGAGGTCGATACGACCCAGGTCGATCGTCAACAACACAACCCCAAAGACCTCTTCCGGGGTTGATGGTTCCTTCAGCAGGGGCGAATCTGCCCCAGTCGATTTGGTTCTGTTTTTGAGTAGCCCTTTTCCCGAATCGTCCTGTCCCCAGGCGGGTAAAGCGGCAACGACCATCAACATGGCTACCAAGGCGGTGTGCCAGCTAATAGATCGCTGCACGAACAGTCCTCCGCCTTGCATTGATTGACTCTCTCAAATTGAGGGAACGCGAAACGAACAGAGTTGCCGACTGAACGCTACCATCGACCAAAATTGGGCCGACCGACTTCACAGCGAGCCCGTCTGTTGTGACAGCCCGGCTGCGCTACTTTAGAACAACTTCGGACTGTTCATGGTAAAGCCCGGCAGTGAGGCATCACAAACAAAAAAGACCACCTGACGCACAAAATCAGCCAGCGACCACGCGGGCCTTCGTGTATCCGGTAGGATCGGCCATGCACTACGCCAATTCCAACCCACCTCGTTCCCGCGTTGCCATTTAGCTAGCCGGTGCGTCCGGACCTGTTGCAAACGGTGTCGTCGAACAGCAAGTCGATCCAGCAAGGCCGGACAACAAGTTAGAGCGATGTAACCGCTACCACCGGAACGCCAGGCTCAATCGCTGCAACGGTACCGTTTTCTACGACCCGGCCAATTGTCACGCACAGCAACGTGTGCGGCGTCGTCCGGAACGCAGAGCACGACAAGCGCTCGCCCCGAACGAATTGCCCCGGTTCTGGACATCCAGTCTTCGGCGAGCCCGGGAAGTCAGTCGCGGGGTTCTACCTCATCTCGAACCGGCACCGCCCTAATCACCGCACACGCAAAAATACCAGACTCTCTCAATCACTCGGGCAATTCGTGCGCGACCAAATCGGCATACGTCTCGCGGCGGCGAACCACTTCCACAGCCCCTCCGTCAACCATCAACTCGACCGCGCGGGGGCGTGCGTTGTAGTTGCTGCTCATTGAGGTCCCGTAGGCACCGGCCGAGAAGATCGCCAGCAAATCACCCCTGACCATCGGGGGCAAGAATCGCCCCTTGGCGAAGTAATCACTCGATTCACAAACGGGGCCAACAACATCAACCGGCTCGCATCCCGGAATTTCGGCCTCGAAATCCTCCGGTGGCAATACGGCTGGCTTTACCGGCCAGACTCGATGGAACGAGTCATACATCGCAGGACGAACGAGGTCGTTCATCCCCGCATCTTGAATGACAAACTTCTTGCCACCTTCCATCTTGGTGAAGACGACCTGGCTCACCAAAATAGCCGAATTCCCGGCAATAAACCGGCCTGGCTCAAGTACCAACTGGCAATTCATTTCTTTGCAGGCAGGTACGATCACTGCTGCAAAATCTTTCGCCAGCGGAGCCTCGTTCCCGCGATAATTGATCCCGAATCCGCCACCCAAGTTGAGATACCGAATCTGATGCCCCTGCGTCCGCAGGTCGGCCACAATACCAACGGCCTTCTTGGCTGACAGCTCGTACGGCTCGGTTGTCAAAATCGGGGACCCCAAGTGCATATGGATGCCACAAAGGTCGAGGTTGGGATTCTTGAGGACCTTATTGGCCAGTTCATGAACTCGTTCCGAGTCCATCCCGAACTTGTTTCCCTTTTTGCCCGTGGTTGTCTTCGCATGCGTTTTGGCATCAATATCGGGATTCAGCCGCAGTGCCACTGGGGCCACAACCCCCATCTCAGCTGCACAATGACCGATCGCGTCAAGTTCGGCTTCGCTCTCGACATCGAACATCAAAATCTTTGATTCGAGCGCAAATCGAATCTCATCGTCGGTTTTACCAACACCAGCAAACACAACCTTCGTCGTATCGGCCCCGGCCTGTTTCACCCGATACAGTTCGCCCCCTGAAACGACGTCAAAGCTGCTACCTGCCTGTTGCATCACCCGCAGCACGCCCAGGTTTCCGTTTGCCTTTACCGAATAGCAAATAATCGGGTTTGCAGCAGCAAACGCTTCCTGAATCTGCTCCAACTGCGTTAGCAGGGCCCGCTTCGAATAAACCCACAGGGGTGTCCCAAAATCGGCTGCCAACCGACTGACGGGCACATCTTCACAGTAAAGCTCGCTATTCAAGTAGTGAAACGTCTGCATCGCTAAACATTCAATCTATGTGGAAAGAGACTGACGACTGAATCGAAACCCTGCGAATTCAGTCAGCCGAATCGTTTGTGTTAACGGTTATGGCAAAGTCTTAAGCTCGCCTCACGCGGCATCGACCACGGACGAATTTCTGGCCAATTACAAATGCTTGGCCAGTAGCTCGGCAATCTGAACTGCGTTCGTCGCGGCCCCCTTCCGCAAATTGTCACTGACACACCAGAACGTCAGGCCATTGGGGTGCGACAAGTCTTTGC
>JAIXVG010000002.1 GCA_027483145.1 Planctomyces sp. | reverse complement strand
TTCGGGTCAAGTTCGAGCATCTGGTCGACCAGACCTATGAAGGAAAAGTGACCCAACTGGCCTGGTCTGAGCTATCAACCGTTCCAGCAGCCATGTCGATGAAGCAAGGGGGACGACTGACTACAGTGACAGATGGGGAAGGGAAAGAAAAACTTGTCGAAGCGGTCTATCGGGCGACCGTCGAATTCGAAGAGCAACCGGCAGCCGTTCGCCCCGGCCTTCGAGGGCAGGCGCGATTCATCATTAGCGAGCGAACTGCCGTTCAATGGGGATGGAGAGCGATTCGCAGGTTGTTCAGTTTCTCTGTTTGAATGATGCCGCGAATCGTTCAGTGCCCAACATGGCTCAACCTCATGCGAAACATGTCAACAAATAGTCTACACCGATCGTGCGATTACAAACCAATGAATCGCATGCAACGCATTCAACGACAACACAGTATTGGGATGAGGTAGTCGATGTCTGTTTCTCCAGAAGCGTCCGACTCGACAGAGTCGGGGCCTTACAATAAGCCTAAATGGCCGTTGGGAATGCCTGTTCCTGACTGGGAATTGTGGCTATTGACGCTGGTTGACAAGGGCCAGTTGGCTGCTGCAGCCGTGTGGCTGATCGACCAGAACCATTGCCACCGCGAGCTGGCATTGGGAATGAAGCGCGACGATCTTCGGTCGCCCGAGGCCCTGGCCAATCATCGCGATCAACTCAGTCGCGTCATTCAGTCCCGACAACTGGCAGTGGCTGCGACGCAGGGAACAGAACTCGATCTCGTCACGTTTCCTCACTTATGGATTGCGATTCCCGTAGTCGACCATCAGTCTGTAAGGGCCATTATCGAGCTCTGCGACAAAACTCTGGTCGAGCCTGCCAATGTGTCAAAACGAGTCGTACAACTATTCGAAATGATCTCGGCCGCTGGCGTCAATGTCGCTCCGCTTCCAATGCGCAGGCCTGCTCCTCCCGGTGGTACACCTCAGGACACAGTCGGACCTCAGCCCGGTGCTGTTAAGCCGTCCAACTCAGGCATCCAAGTCACGCCAAGTGATGCGGTTGTTCGCCAAACGATTGCCGAGCCACAATTGCTCCCGGGCGGCACGGCTCCGGCACCTGTTGGGCCTCCTCCCCTTGATGCCGCCAAGGTTCAGCGACTGCTACTGGCAATTCAGTCAAGCATCGACTTATCCGACGTTGCTCATGTGATTGCCAACGACGTTCGCATGCTGCTTGACGCTGACCGTGTGAGCCTGCTGACGCTGCGCGGAAAGTCAATTAAAGTAGTGGCTGTCAGCGGGCAGATGCAGGTTCAACATCGAGCCAACCTGCTGATGCGATTGCGTCAATTTGTGAAGTCAATCATCAAGACTCGCGAGCCCTTCCTGTATGCCGGTAGTGCTGAAGATCTTCCCGAACGGCAGCAGAAGCTTCTGTCATTGCTGCTCAACGAGAGCCAAGCCCGCATGACGTGGGTTGTTCCGCTGATTGCTCCCCCTCCCGTTTCAAAAGTGGTTCTGGAACAAGACGAAGCACCTCGCCGCGAGAAGCCCCGCCCGATCGTCGGAGCATTGGTTGTCGAGCAGATGGGAAACGAAGAGCCTCAGTTCGACCTCCCTGCATTCAGGCAGCACGTCACGCCGTACATCTCTGCGGCCGTGACTAATTCCAAGCGATATACCGAACTGTTTGGAATTGCCACGTGGGCCACGCTGGGCAAAGTGCGTAGTTGGCTGTTTGGACGCTATCTCGCGTGGACGGTTGTCGTTTCGTGCTTGCTCACGGCAGCGGGCATCGCCTTGGTTTATGTCCCTTGGGAATATCGCGTTGAAGCGACCGGTAAGCTGATGCCTCAAACGCAACAGGATGTGTTCGCCCCGATCGACGGCCAGATCGTTGATGTATTGGTAACCGACGGCGAACGAGTCTCTGCTGGCAAAGTGATCTTGAAGCTGCGTAATGACGAACTTCAGTCGGAACTGGTAACGCTTCAAAATGAGCTGGCCGAGCAGCGCCAGTTATTGGCATCGTTACAGGCTCAGCTCGATTCCGCTGAGAAACTGACCGAAAAGGCTGATGAAATTCGATTGCAAGGCAAAGTGGTTGAAGCCCGAATCGCCATCGATAACCTTGATCGACGATTGAAGCTGCAGTTAAGTCGAGTTGATCAATTGACCGTTAAGGCTCCAATTGCAGGTGTGGTGGTCACTTTTCAGCTCGATCAATTACTGCGAAATCGCCCGGTCAGGCGGGGCGAATCGTTGCTCCAAATTATGGATGATAAAGGGGACTGGCAACTCGAACTGGAAGTGAATGAGCATCGGCTGGGCCACTTGCTGAAGGCCCAGGCGGCGATGGGAGATTCGGCCTCTGAGGGAAAGCATATTTCGCCAGACCGGCAACCAGGTAGCCAACAGCCAAAGCAGCAAGGGTTAAAGCTGACCTACCAGCTGTTGACTCGACCAGAGGATACGTACGATGGGCTGCTTCGTAGCGTTGCCAGTCGCTCGGTCATTTCGACCGAGGAAGGGAATGTGGTCGAAGTTCTGGCCGATATCGATCAGAAGCGCGAGCCTGTGAAGACAATCGGGGCCGAAGTCAGAGGCCGAATTGGTTGTGGAGAAAAACCTCTTGGTTACGTCCTGTTTGGGGATGTGATTGAGTTTGTGCAGCGTTACGTCTGGTGGTAGTGCGTTCATCGAGAAGGCACGGGTCAGGCCGTTGCTGACCTTCACTCGACAAGGCTGTTGTTCTGTTCATACACGGGTGCATTGCTTCCATGCTGCTTCGATCGCTCTACCGCCACCGCGTTGCAGCCGCCGTTATTGCAGCGGAACCGACTTATCGCAACCTCAGCGAAGCAGAGCTTCGAACCAAAGCACTCGCCCTCAAGTTTGAGCTTAAGTCGGGGACGAACTATAGGCGATTAATCGTCCCCGCGTTTGCTCTCGTGCGAGAGGCAGCCCGCCGCGTCTTGGGAATGCAGCACTTCTCAGTTCAGCTTCAAGCGGGTGTCGGCCTGTATGTTGGTGGCCTTGCTCAGATGCGCACCGGCGAAGGGAAAACGATTACCGCAACACTTCCTGTGTTTCTGCGTGCTCTGGATGGCCGTGGCGCCCATGTTCTAACGACCAACGACTATCTGGCAGAACGCGATGCCAAGACGATGGGGCCTGTCTACGAGATGCTGGGACTGACAGTCGGATGTGTGACGTCAGAAGCCAAACCCGAAGCCCGTCGCGAAGCCTACATGCGTGATGTGACTTATGCGACCAGCCGAGAAGTTGGCTTCGACTTTCTCCGCGACCGTCTGGCTTTGGGAGCGCGCGGCGACGAAAACCATCAATGGCAAATTGGTGACGAACCACCTCCCGGATGCGTGCAGCGTGCCCTGTACTTTGCCCTCGTCGATGAAGCCGATAGCGTGCTACTAGACGATGCTGTAACGCCGCTCATCATCGCTCAAGAGAAGAAGCTGAGCGAAGCGAGAAAAGAACTATTTGAGTGGGCCGATCGCGTCATCTTTCAACTGAAGGCCAATGTCGATTACCTCGTCAATTCCAAAGAGAAGACGGCCTATCTTTATGATGATGGCTGTCGCCGACTCAGCCTGATGGCCAAGCCTCGCTCCCTATCGACCTTCGATTCAGAGACCTTGTACAAGCACGTCGAACTGGCCCTTCGAGCACATTTCCTGCAACGGCTCAAAATTGACTACGTTGTTCACAATAAGCGATCGGAAGAAACGGGCGAGATGGTTCCCGAGGTTCAGATACTTGATGAATCGACGGGCCGTATACTTGATGGTCGCAAGTGGCAGGACGGCCTGCATCAGGCCGTTGAA
>JAIXVG010000042.1 GCA_027483145.1 Planctomyces sp. | reverse complement strand
GGGGCAGTCATCTGGGTATTCATTTCTGAAATCTTTCCCGACCACTGCCGCGCAGCAGGCCAGGCATTGGGGAGCGCAACCCACTGGGTCTTCGCAGCCGCTCTGACCACCGTCTTCCCGATCATGATGGCGGTGCTTGCGCCTGGAACAGTGTTCCTATTCTTCACTTGCATGATGGTGCTCTAACTCATCTGGGTAAGATTGATGGTGCCCGAAACCAAAGGCCGGTCACTGGAAGATATCGAACACGAACTTGGAATGACGAAACAATGAGCCGTCCGAAAATCCTATCCATTGGCGAAGTGCTCTGGGATGTTTTCCCGGACGGCGCTCGATTTGGTGGCGCACCAGCGAACTTCGCATGTCACGCTGCTCTGCTGGGCGGCGATGTGACGATTGTCAGCGCTATTGGCGACGACGACCAAGGGCGCGACGCTCTCTCGATTCTCCGTCGATTCGAGCTGAACACCAGTCTCATGCAGATCATCCCCGCAGTGCGTACCGGATCCGTTAGTGTAGAACTGGATATCGCAGGGAAGCCGACGTTCATCATCCATGAGAATTCTGCATGGGACAACATTGTCTGGACCGATGAACTCGCTACACACATCGAGCAAGTTGATGCCGTCTATTTTGGCACCCTCGGCCAGCGTTCTGTCCGTTCCCGCACCACCATCCGACGATCCGCCGAAAGGGCAGCGGCATTAAACATCCCACGTATTCTCGATGTGAATCTTCGTCAGCCGTTCTTCGACGCCGCGATGATCCGTGAGTCGCTCGCGCTCGCCAGCATTATCAAGATCAGCGACGACGAATTGCCTTCAGTCCTCTCTGCAACCGGCGTTTCCAACCCGCTCGGAACCGCGCCAGAAGCAGCACTTCGCGAACTACTTGAATGCAATACAATCGATATGATCGTAATGACCCGGGGTGCCCAAGGCGCACTGCTGGTGACACCCACGCATCTCTTCGATCAGCAAGGCATTCCCGTCGAGGTTGTCAGCACGGTCGGCGCTGGTGATTCTTTCACCGCGGCATTCCTGATGGGTCTGCTCCAAAGACAACCCTTTGACGAAACACTGCGAAACGCTTGCACGCTGGCTTCTCAGGTCTGCTCAATCGCAGGCGCGGTCCCCGTCATGTAACTTTGCCACGTTGAAGCCATGAGGAACGGTGTTGCGAAACACGCGCCGACGGCTCACAAGACGGCGAAGATCACACCTTCCAATACTCAACAAACAAGATCGGCCACGATAACCATGAACCATGATTGCACGTCTTTCAAGAAACTATTGTTCAATGTTGCGTTGATTTGCGCGGTCATCGCGCTCGCCCCCCCCCGGTGCTGCGGCAATCGCAGCCGACGACATCGTGATAGCCGATTTTGAACAGGACAACTATGCTCCGTGGACTGCCGCTGGCGAAGCATTTGGTCCGGGACCGGCGCACGGCTCGCTTCCGGGGCAGATGCACGTCGATGGCTTTCGTGGCAAAGGACTCGCAAATTCATTTGTGAAAGGTGACGATTCGACCGGTTCGCTCACGTCCCCTGAGATTCGCATCGAACGGAAGTTCATCGCGTTCCTCATCGGCGGCGGGAAGAGCGACAAGCTTGGGCTGCAGCTCATTGTAGACGGCAAAATTGTCCGCCGCGCCACGGTGCCGAACGACAATCCCGGCGGCAGCGAATCGCTCGCTTTGGAGTCGTGGGACGTGATCGAGTTCGCCGGAAAAATGGCCACGCTTCGAATCGTGGACGAAGCAAAAGGAAGCTGGGGCCACATCAACGTCGACCACATCACGCAGACCGATACGAAGCCGAAAGGCTTTGTGACCGATGCTGAGCGGCAGCTCACCGCGACCGCGCGATACATTCATTTCCCAATCAAAAACGGCGGAGCCAAGCGTATAGTCACACTGCTCGTGGACGGCCAGCAGGTCGTGCGAAATGACATCGAACTCGCTGACGCGGCACCCGACTGGTGGGCACCGCTGGATGTGAGCACGTGGCGTGGGAAAACTCTTACGCTGCGCGTAGACAAGCTGCACGAAGACTCCGATGCACCGAAAAGTATTGAGCAAAGCGACACACTTAAGGATGCCGAAAACCTCTATCGCGAGTCGCTACGGGGGCAGTTTCACTTTTCGCCGCAGCGCGGTTGGAATAACGACCCAAACGGCTGCGTCTTCTACAATGGCGAATATCACCTCTTCTTTCAGCATAACCCGTATGGTTGGAGCTGGGGCAATATGCACTGGGGCCATGCTGTCAGCCGCGACCTCGTCCATTGGGAGGAACTTGGAGACAAGTTACTGCCCGACGATCTGGGGCCCATGTTCAGCGGCAGTGCTGTCGTCGATTGGAAAAACACGAGTGGCTTAGGCGTTGACAGCAAGCCACCGCTCGTCCTCTTCTACACCGCGGCTGGTGATCCCACTGTGCAGTGCATGGCCTATAGCACCGATGGTCGCACATTCACAAAGTACAGCGGCAATCCAATTGTGCAGCAAATCACCGGCGGAAATCGCGACCCGAAAGTCATTTGGCATGAGCCCTCGCAACAGTGGGTGATGACTCTCTATGTCGAGTGGCACCAACGTCATACGATCCACTTCTTCACTTCAAAAAACCTCCGCGAGTGGAAGTTGGCCAGTATTAGCAATGGCGACGCACCAGGCAGCGGTTTCCTGTTTGAATGTCCTGATTTCTTCGAGTTGCCTGTCGACGGCGACGCTGCCCGGAAAAAATGGGTGCTACTCGCCGCAAACAGCAGTTATGCAGTCGGCTCGTTCGATGGGAATCACTTCCTGCCAGACGCAACTCGTCTCCCCGGCCACCGTGGTAAAGGTTTCTATGCGGCTCAGTCGTTCAGCGACGTTCCCGATGGACGCCGAATCCTGATCGGTTGGTGGCAGACAGAAACCAGGGGCATGCCGTTTAATCAGAGCATGACCATTCCGCTCGAGCTGAAGCTGGTGCAGACAGACGATGGTCCGCGGATAACATTTTCCCCGGTGCAGGAACTAGAGGTGCTCCGTACCAGAACCCATCGTCCCGCTGTGAAGTCGCTCAAGCCTGGCGACAAAACCCCTCTCGACACCATCAATGCCGAACTGCTCGAAATTCGGCTCGAGTTCGAACCGGGCAACGCAGATCAGCTCGTGTTCAATATCCGCGGCATCGCAGCTGCTTACGATGTCGCAAAGCAGGAGCTCAACGTGGCGGGTCATCTTGCCCCAGCGCCGCTACTTAACGGAAAGCAGAACCTCATTATCTATTGCGACCGCACCGGTCTGGAGGTTTTCGCGAGCGACGGGCTTTGCTATACGCCGATGCCCCAGAACATGAACCCCGAGAACAATCGACTGTCCATTGAAGCCCGCGGTGGCGATATCAAAGTGAATTCGCTCGAAGTACATGAACTACGTTCCGCATGGAGAGGAAGGTAAATCAGGTTCGCCAGTCCCCGCGTCCGCTTCGAAGCTATTGGAACTCTGTGAAGCATGGCGTGACGGTAACTTCACCATGATCTATACGTCTGGAAGTACGGCGGGCGATAGGGAGAGGTGCCGAAAAGCTCTTGATCGGTGGCCAAGCCCTTCCCTCCAACATTGGCACCAAACTAGGGCGCATTCTAAAAATCGCGACCATCACAAAACCAAACCGCGTTTTGCAACTTCGCGATACTCAAACAGTTGCGAAACGCGGGGCTAAATTGATCTCAGGCGAAAGGACGATAGCGACCCCGATGAACGTTTTGTGCCGACCTTGAGGCCCGGTTCATGATCGCTGTTCAACTCATCAACGTGAACGTCGCCACTTGTTGAGCGAAGGTGCTTCTTTCCCCAACTCCTTCATAATGGCCTTGGTACGGTTGTCGGTCCAGTAGCCGCTCGATTCGAAGATTTGAGTCTTCGGAAAGAACTCTATCAGTTCACCGAGTTGTTTTGCCGTCATGGCCCCCTTGCCGGCCCGCATCATGACCATTCGTTCCTTCCGGGCCATCATTCTTGGCGGCGACAGTCAGACATATAAGGCTGACCTTGTTGGCTTTGTGTTTCGTCAGAACCGGTTCACGTTCGTCGTTCGTCAACACGTCGTCGGTCCAGACGGTCGAGGTAACGAGCAGAATGACACAGGTTGCGAGAAGCCGAGGCAGCGCCGGAATGAGGTGGTCCCATCAGCCAGTGCGGGCAGCGTTGTCGCTACCAACCGGCCGTGTGCATCGTAGGCAAACGTCTTTGTCTGCCCTAACGCATCGATCTCGGCCACCTTTTGGCCCAGAATGTTGTACTGGGTACGCGTGGTGACCGTTTGGATTTGCCCG
>JAIXVG010000404.1 GCA_027483145.1 Planctomyces sp. | reverse complement strand
GCGCTCGGGGTCGACCGTGAGTGTGACCAGATTGACATCGCGATTCTTGAGCCGATCCTGAAGTTGCCGCATCTGATAAGTGACGGCAGGACAGGGGCCAAGGCATTTCGTGAAGACAAAGCAGATTGCGAAGGGCTTCCCTTTGAAGGTTTCCTTCGTAACGGTGCGACCAAGCTGATCGGTGAACTGAAAATCGGCAATACCGTCGGTGCTCCAGATGGGAGCGGTGGAACCGATGGAGACTGTTCTGTCGGCATGTTGCTGCAGGATGTTTGGATCGAGGAGAAACTCGCGCCGGGGGGCTTCTGGAGGGGTTTCGCCAAGAGCCGAATTGAATGCTGTGTGGCTGGCCAGCACGAGGGTTAGAACGAGGAATGCTGGAGAACGAAACAGCGGGCGAGTGGTCATGGACGATTGTTTCAGTAAAGCGGGCAAGGGGTGTGATGTGGGGATGCTTCGCGGACGACTACCACGGAGTATAGCTACTTCGCTGGGTGAATAGCACCTGTTTGATTTGGGAGTTTGGGGGTTGTCTCAAATACGATAGAAACGAGGCGCGAGGGGGGAGTGGTGCAACGGGGCTAAGGCGGGCGCTGGGATTTATTCTGGATGGATTGGCGCAGAACGGGCGGGAAGTACCCGATGATTGGCATCGTCGGCACGGTGGTATGTGGTTCGCCCAATGAAGCTGCCCAGCCACTACTGCGTGAGCGAGTTAAAGACTTGTCAGGCGTAGCCTGACCTACGACTACTAGAATTTGAGGATGGACCAGACGAGGCGCTGTCGGTCGCCGGTGCAGCGGAGGTGTTCGAGGAGGGCTTCGGGCGAAGGTTTCAGGAACTCTTTAGAGCGTTGACGGTTGTTGATTTTGACGACGACTGGCTTGTCGAGATCGAGCTGATCGGGGCTGAGGAGGAGTTGATGGCCTGTTCCGGGTGCAGTGATGTAGATGGTGTTCCCTTCGGTGATGCGGCCTTCAATTTTTGCTGTAGTGACCTTTGACTTGTCGCCTGCTGGCTGCGGCAGAATGACGTGCTGCGGCAATTGGTCAATTCGCAACCAATAGAACTGGTTGTCGGATCGGCGCAGTGACTGATACTCGAATTCTTTGGGTAATTTGGCGCGGCGATGGATAGACATCCAATCGAAGATGCGGGCCTGCTCGTCTGGGTAGAGTTCGCTGCCACGCTGCAGGAACTCGCAAATGACGAGGTCGTTGCGGTAGCCATACTTAAACAGGTACTCAAACAAATTGGCGTTGTGGGTCATTGTTTCGCGGTCATATTCGCCAGCGACAACGTACCAAGGGGTGTGATAGGCCTGGTCTTTATAATAGTTGCAGTAATGCAGTGCTTCGCCACAAATGGGGATCACGCCTGCGAAGCGATCGGGGTGAGAAAAGCCGATATCGAAGGCGGCATCAGCTCCCATCCCGTGGCCGGTGAGGTAGATGCGATCGCTATCAACGGCAAAACGACGACGGGTATCGTCGATTGATTCGAGGACGATTTTGTGAGGGGCGATTCCATAGGTATAGGATTGCTCATCGGCTGGAGCGTATTCGGGGGCGATGGCGATGTAGCCTCGCCTTTGGGTCATTCCGGCTCGTTCTGCGGTGCCGCCCCACCATTCGAGCATTTTGCCAGCAGAGAAGTTGCTCGGGCGCAGAGCGACGAGTAGTGGATAGCTGCGGGCTGGGTTGTACTCGGGGGGGAGGAGCACGATATAGCTGACGGGGGGTTGGCCTGGCTGGTCGGAAACCGTTATACGGTGCAATTGGCCTGCAGGATAAGCCTCTGCGGCTCCCTCGGGAGGAAGCCAACTTGCCAATTGAACGAGAGCGTTGATCCCCATCCCTTCCAGTTGCCCGATTTGGGTGAGGATGGCTTTCCGCTCTTCGGAGTCTTGAGATTGCAGATAGGTGGTGGCCAGGCTGCGAGCTTCGCAGTAGCTGACCGCCTTAACCAGATCAGTGACGGCGTTTTCGTCACCGGCGGCGTAGCCCGAGAGGCCCAGTGCAAGTTTCTCGGCGGGGGAGAGGGATTCGTCAAATTCGGCCCTGATGAAAGCGGCCAAACGAGGGAGGGCCTCGATGGATAGTTCGGCCGCGATCCGGGAACGAATTGCGGGGAGCGATGCATCCCAGGGGCCGGCTGGGACCTGAGCTTGATACTCCCCCAGAAGCAATTGAACCTTCTCGACAGCTTGCCGCGAATCGCTTAGCTCGGTGAGGAATTGACCAATTTCACGAGCGACGCCGGGACCGATATCATCGGCGGAGACCTGGCGGGCGACCGATTCTGCGAGGCGGTATTGACCCTGGTCTACTCTCTGACGCAGGTCTTTCAGGAGTTGTCGCCCTCGGACCAGCTTGATTTCCTGAGCAGTGAGTTCAGCTTTATCGGCCAGGGAAGGAAAGGCAGTGGCGATGGTTGCCAGTTCGTGCTGAGCTTCGGCGTAGTGCCCGGCTTGTAGAAGGAAGCGAACGATGGCGAGTCGGTCTTGGGGTTCGTCGTCGCGAAGAGTTTTGCGGAGGATCGCGTAGAGGGTATCGGGCGGGATTGCAGACGTGGGGAGACCAAACTGCCACAAACAATTGAGGGCTTCGACCTCGACGTATTGCGGGGTGAGTTTGGTGATGCCTTGAAGAACCGGCATGGCCCCTTTGGGTGTTTGCAAGGTGACCGACCTGCGGCCGAACTCATCGAAAGGAGTGACATTGGTCAGCCCACCAACCTGAGAGACGGTGAGTTGGCGGCCTTGTCGCCGCTGCGGAAGAGTAAAGGATTCGTCTTTGACTAAGCCGCGAGTCCAGTCTTTGGGTTCACCCAAGACCTGCCGGGCAGGAACGAAGTAACGTTGCCAGCCGGTCTCGACCATCACGATGGGATAGTTGGGGACGGGACCTTCCTTGGGCATGTATTTGGTGTTGAGTGATTGAAGCTGCTTGGGTTGTCCTTCGAGTTCGTGGCCACTTTTCAACCTAATGGGGTCGGCCCATCCTGTTGAATGTGAGGTAAGTACCAGGGTGACGAGGAGCGCGACGAGGGACAACCAACGGCCCCTTAACCAGGTGAGTTGGTTAGCCAACAACAATCGGCTGGTTGATCGTCCTGGTTTCATTTGGAGATTGCCAGTTGGACGTCGATGAACTCATGCGGATGGGTTTTGAACCGCTGAGCCAGGATTTTGAGTGTTTGCCAACGGGTTGCGTGCCGCGGATGCTCGAAAGCAGGAACTTCTTCGGGAAGATTCTCTAGCAGCTGTTGCCGCACGACTAGTGCCCTCACTTTGCGAGTACGCAAGTCTCCGGCGGCTTCACACGTTAGGCAAACCAAATAGCGAACGGACTGAGTGGGTAGCCCCATTTCTTGACGAATGAGACCTTCGGCGAATTTCTCGGAGAGAGTGTTGAGGACCCCGTTCAGAAAGTACCAGTACTCTTCCTTGGGGAGTGGCAGATTCGGGTTCTCGGGCGTTGTTTTTTCGGCAGCAGCTCGAACGCGATCGGCTGCGACGACGTTCAGGAAGACATCTTCGCAGGTCTGTTCGGCCAGGGTGCGAAACCTTAACGACCCTTGGTCGATCCAGTTCAGCGAAATGTTGATTCGATGAAAGAACTCCCGCCGGTTCCATTCGGACCTCGCGCGGTATCGGCCGTACCACCAGGCAGCGGCGGCTACAAGGAGGCCGACGATGATCTTGACTGCATTGTCTTGCAGATGAACCCAGATCTGCTTGAGTATTTCTTCCATAGTATTGGGACTCGGCTGTCGAGTGGATGGTCTGGGTCAGCAGTTTGAGTTTTGTCTGTGTTGCTGAGCCACATGTGGGTGAGCTCGCCGTCGGTGATCGGCCTGCCAATGATTCTACTCTGCCCGATGAAGTTTGGCATCAGGGAAAGGTTGATTATGGGGGCCGGTGAGTCACGAGTAGGTGACGGTGAGGTAGTTGTTTTGTGGTGGGAAGCGGTGCGGGGAGCGAAAAGAACACTGGAACTGACGTCCGATGCTCGCCTGGAGTTAGTGTAGTGATTCGCAAAGGAGGGACATTATCTTACAGCGAATGACATGTGCTGTTGTCTTTGCGCCAGTGCGATCCGACCAATCTTGTAAAGACACTGGCGAAGCCAGTGGCACCCAACGATAAGACCCCATCTGTTTGAGACACTACACTAGATGCGGAGGTGATTGCGATCGGTAACGACCGGTGAAGGGGTGCGTTACTGGGAATCGTCGATGAATCGATTTCCGTTGATTCGCTCGATGACGCGGGTGCCGCTGTCGAGGGCGCTGCGTCCGCCGGCACCGAAGAACTTCGAGAGTTCAATCACGGCTGGGCCGAGCAGGAAGAGGTAAACGGCAGGCATCAGGCAGAGGACAGTTGGGAAGAGGAGCCGGAATGTAGCCCGGTTCCCTTTTTCTTCGGCTCGCTGCTTGAGGCCTTCGCGCATCGCATCGCTGTAGTCGCCTAAGGCCTGGCTAACGCTGGTCCCCATCCGTTCGGTCTGGGTGATGAGCGAGGTGAACGAGTGGACTTCGGGGACATCGACGCGCTCGCTGAAGTTTTTCAGGGCCACATCAAGCGTTGAGATTTTGGCCTGTTCGTCAACGATGCTTAATTCCTGGGCAAGGGCAGGGTAGGCACCGCGTAGTTCTTTTCGGACCCGGTCGATGGCAGCGGGGATGGTCATCCCCTGGCTGACGCACATGTTGAGCATATCGAGCAAGTCGGGCATCGCCTGTTCGATTTCACTGCGGCGATCTCGTGCGATACTGCGGACATACATGCGGGGAAGTGCCCAGCCCAGGATTGGGCCAATGACAATCATTC
>JAIXVG010000004.1 GCA_027483145.1 Planctomyces sp. | reverse complement strand
TTACTGCTCAATGCGGGGGAGGCGCTCGGGGGACAGGGGAGAATTTTGCTGAAAGGCTACCGGGAGAATCAGAAAGCGTGCATTGAGGTCCACGACGATGGGCCGGGAGTCGCTGCCGAACTTCAAGCGAAGGTCTTCGAGCCATTTGTTACATCGAAAGATACTGGAACGGGACTAGGGCTTAGTTCGGTGTCAGCGATTGCCCGAGAACACCACGGGACGGCCGTGGTCGGACGATCGTCGGTCCTCGGAGGGGCCTTGTTTCGCATCGAATTGCCAATTGTGTCGCCAAATGAGAGTATGGCAAAGTCATAAGGGCGCGGCGTAGCTGGTTCGCCTTATCGAACGAGGCTGATCGTCGTTCGAAGTGATTCGTAATCAAATGCACGACATCGGCATTCGACCAAACACAGGGCTGGGTTGGTCATTCAAAGCGAGCATACTTCAAAATGTACCTGGCGATTGAAATTGGCGGAACCAAACTGCAGTTAGGGGTTGGTCGGCCGGGCGAACTGCTGCAGATTGAAAAGCGAGCAGTGAATCAGCAGCTGGGGGCCGACGGAATTCGAGCGCAGATCATCGAAGTTGGCCAGGAGCTTCTGGGTAAGTATCCCGATGTCTCGCGAATCGGAGTCGGGTTTGGTGGTCCCGTCATTTCAACCACTGGCATCACCATCATCAGCAACCAAGTCAGGGGCTGGGATAAGTTTCCGCTGGCCCAGTGGTGCCAGAACGAGCTAGGTCGCCCAGCTATTATAGGGAACGACTGCGACGTCGCCGCTCTTGCAGAAGCCACCTGTGGCGTGGGACGGGGTTCGAACAGTCTGTTTTATGTGACCGTGGGGACAGGGATTGGTGGGGGCCTGGTGATTGGGGGTATAGTCCACGGCACCGATAGGCCTGCTGCGGCAGAGATTGGCCAGTTGCGGCCGGGACTGGGAGCAAAGCTTCCGCAAAACACGATCGAGTCGATTGCAGCCGGTCCTGCGATATCGAAGTCGGTGCAGGCAAAGCTTCGCAGCCTGGGCGATAGTGCGGAAGCGATTGCGGCTCAGGAACTGCGGGAACTATGCCAGGGAAATATCAATCAACTGACAACCAAACAGTTGGGTGAAGCAGCCAGTGGTGGCAACGTCATTGCTCGCGAGGCCTTTCGGGCTGCGGCAGATGGGCTGGGTTGGGGGATTGCACAGGCCATTACGCTGATTGCACCGGAAGTGGTAGCGATTGGAGGGGGTGTCTCATTGGTTGAGGATTGCTGGTTCCTCAATCCCGTCCGCGAAGCAGCGGCCCAGTATGTGTTTCCACCACTTCGAAACACTTATCGAATCGAGCGCGCCGGGCTTGGAGAAGATGTCGTCGTGTACGGAGCACTGGAACTCGCGGCACATGGATAGAGGGCGCCATCCCCAACGACTCGATCTCTAGCGATTGAGCGGCAACACAATTGCGGCTATCTCGCATCGCCTGCCAGGTTCAAGCTATTTGCTTAGTCGTTACAAGCCGCTCACTTTCTGAACTTGGCATAACAGATGCCAGCTGCAAACTCCTTTTGCGAGATTGCTGCAACTTCGTGTTGTATGCCAGCCGCTACGTCGGGGATGTGGTGAACTTGTCTACCCTCCGTAACGCCCGCTTTGCTTGATCAGAGCATTGATGTGCTAGTCCCATGGATTCATCGGGTCAACGGATTGAAGTGGCAGTTCCGATCATTGCGTGAAAGGACTAATCCCAGATGCCTCAACTCTGTCGGTTTGCACTTCCAGTGGCTACTTTGTGCCTGGCTGTCATGACCGGCCAAGCGGCCTTGGCCGACTTTAAGCCGATTGCTGGCTTCGGCGAGCAGTTGTTTCCGTCATACATAATTAGTACGGCTTCGGTGAAAGTCGATCCGTCAGAGGTCCCCACCAACCGACTGGGTGATCCGCGCGGCTTACTCGGGGTTCAAGTTGTTTCGCCCAAGGCCAATACGACGGTGACGGTGACTGTCGAGTGCAAGGAGTTTCTGGAAACGAGCACATTCAGCGGCAAGTTGGCCAGCGAAGGGGAAACATACACGATCACCCCCAAAGTAAAGTACAACTACGACCGGCTGGCGAAGTGTGATCAGGCAACGCCCGCCAGCATCACTTTTAGAGTCAAGCTAGGTGACAGCGAAGAAGAAGAGACCCATACCTGTATGGTTCGCTCGATCAATGATTGCCCCTTTGCCTATCAGGATGGGGACCAGGTCATCGACATCAGTTATACGTTTGCCGCTTACGTTAACGAGCAGCATCCGTTTGTCGATAAGCTGCTTCGCGAAGCACTCGATGAAGGAGTGGTCAAGCGGTTCACCGGGTATCAGTCGGGAAAACCAGAAGAAGTTATTCTGCAGGCCTATGCCTTGTGGGACATTCTGGTGGCCCGGGATATTCGCTACAGCAGCATTACGGCCACGGCCGTTGAGTCTGATGCGGTTGCTTCGCAGCATGTGCGCCTGATCGAGGACTCGGTGAATAACTCGCAGGCTAATTGCGTTGATGGCTCGGTGCTGCTGGTTTCCATGCTGCGGAAGATTGGGATTGATGCTTTTCTGGTGATTACTCCTGACCACTGCTACGCCGGGTTCTATACCGACCCGAAACGGGAAAACTGTTTTGGCTTGGAAACGACACTGCTGGGCGAAGCGGTTGACCTCGAAGATGGAGACCTGCCAGAACTATTCTCAGAAGCGATTGAGGGTGACCTGCGCGGAGAGCAGTCGTTTAGTAGCTTTATTGTTGCGACCAAGGTGGCCACGATTGCTTTGGCAAAAGCCGTCCAAACATCCGATGCGAACGAGACTGCCGTCGCCGCCGATGAGGATGGCGAAGTTCGCGATGCCGAGGAAGTGAAAATCATCGACATTGCCCAGGCCCGCAAAGAAGGGATTCTGCCGATCGGCTTTCAGAACAAGGAAGGCTTCGTCTATCGCGCTCCAGTAGCGGCCGATACCGAGAAGACCGCGACGGCTGAAAGCACATCAACCGGTACAACTGGGCTGATTGTGGTGACCGAGGAAACCGTTCTGGTCGACGATGGTGACAGCGATGTGATGGTCGAAGAAGTCGAGTTGATCGAGGTTGACGACGATGAATAGCAGCCGGTGGAGGGTCCTGCTTCGATCGACCCCGTTACCACAATCTGTGCCAAAAGAACCGAACATCGGTTCTAAACGATGGCTTCACGACACTAGCCAATCTTCTATAGCCGCTGCGAGAGCTTCTCCGCCAGACGTTTCAACGCAGGGCTGGTGTCGTGAGGGTCGAGGTGGACATTGATCAGGCTGAATGCATCCTGGTTGGCGAGGGCGGCCTTAAGGGACTGATCGAGGTCCCCTTCAGTATGAACTTCAAAGCCCCAGCCGCCGCCAAGTAATTCGGGCAGCTTGTGGTAATTCCAGTTGAGAATATCGTTAAATGGACCTTCCTGCAGAAATCGTTCCGTCGTGTAACCTTTGTTATTCAGCACGATGACGATTGGATTAAAGCCGTAACGAACAGCCGTCGAGAGTTCGAGACAGGTCATCTGAAAAGCCCCATCCCCCACCAGAACAATCGGCCGCAGGTTGGGATTAGCCACCTGTGTCCCCAGCGATGCGGGAATGGCAAAGCCCATTGAGGTGTAATAGGCAGGGCTTAGAAATTCTGTATCGCGATAGATGGTCAGGTCAGCCGCGCCGAAAAGGCAATCTCCAACATCTGCCACCACCACCATCTTGTCATCAAGCAGTTCGTTGATCCGGGCAAACAAGCGCGCGGTCGTCATTGGCACGTTCGGCTTAACGACAAACTTTCCATCAGGCGACTTCGGTTTCTCCAAGAGAGGCCGCTTGGCTACCTTAACACTTAAATCGCCCAGCCCTTTCACAAAGTCAGCTAACAGAACATCGTGGAAGTGGTGATGCGAAATGCGAAGCTGCTCGGCAGTCACATAGATGCACTTCGCTGGATCGAGCTGAGCGGTAAAAATCCCCATGTCGATATCGGTTAAGAAGGCACCCAGCAGAACGATGCAATCACTCTCCTCGACGTATTGCCTGAGGCTGGTATGGCACATGGCCCCCTCATAAATGCCAATGAACAGCGGGTGTTTCTCGCTGACGACCGACTTCCCCAGCAAGGTGGCCGATATCGGAATCGAGTGCTTCTCAGCCAGGCGAATCACTTCGGCACTCAGGCCAAAGCGATGCATCTCGACCCCTGCCAAAATGACCGGCCTCGAAGCTTTGGCCAGCATCTGGGCTGCTTCTTCCAGCGACTCTGCTAAGGCTTGCGGATCGCTAACGGGATGATCGGTCGTGGGAACATGAGCATAGGGGCACTTCGCATGGACCCGGTCGCGAGGAATTTCAAGATAGACCGGGCGCTTATAGCGAACCGCTGCTTCAAGGCAGCGATCAATCTCGCGGAAAGCAGTGTGCGGATCTTCCAACGCGGCTGATGCAACAGTGATCTTCTCGAACACTTCCCGCTGCGTGGTGAAATCGCGCACGCGATGATGGAGCAGCGGATTCGTGCGTCGTTCTTCCATCCCCGGGGCGCCGCTGATAACCACCACTGGCGACTTTTCTGCGTACGCCCCGGCTATCGAGTTACACAGGCTCAGGCCTCCCACACAATACGTAACACAAACTGCACCCAGGCCATGCACTCGGGCATACCCATCAGCCGCATAGCCAGCACAGTCTTCGCGTGTGGTACCTACAACCCGCAAGGGGCTTTCTTCAAGCATCCCGTAGAACTGCAGAACAAAGTCGCCGGGAATGCCGAAGACATCGCGAACACCGTAGTCGTACAACCGCTGAATGAGATAGCTGCCAATGGTGTGCACACCATCTTTGGGTTTGGCAGGAGCTTGTGGCTGGGGAGACAAGCCAGCCAGCTTGCCCGCTTTCCCGTTGATTGCTTTGGGACGCGCTGCACTGGCAATGAGACCAACCGGCGAAGGGCGGTTGGCGTCGACCTTGGCAGCCACTTGCTTGGCCTTAGTGCCTGGCTGGCCATTCGTAGACCCGGTCGAGCCGCGAGGCTTGCCGGTACCCTTCGCGGAAGCTGCTTGAAGCGTTTTGCTGGCTACATGCTTCTTTGCCGCCGAAGGTCGCTTGGCCATGATCTGCTGCTTCCGTTCAAAACCTTTGGTGTCGACTCCATACAGATTATCCGGCGAAGTCGACAACCGAGGCAATGGCGCTTCGCAACAATTCCTCAAGTGGAATGGCCGAATGGCCTTGAGCGAGAACCGAATGAAAGACGATCTCCAACGGGCAAATAGGCCTCTACCCTTCCAACGGAATCGGGTCTCTGGAAAGTTAAAAGGATCGATTGCCTCCGTAGCGAAGCTACTCTGGATACTATTCTAAAACCCGGTTGGTAGCGGATTTCGCTCGGCGGATCACCTTGCTGACTGTTTCGCCTTAAGGTTTTGAAATAGCTTCCAGCTAAGCAACTCATCAAAATTGATGCGATCATCCAAGAACCCATCCGACTACCCAGTTTTGCTTGATCGGATACGTTGCGATCGTCGAATCGAGCCGGACGCATCAGAGAGTACTCGGATCGACTTTGAGTAAAGCCCGCTTAGGGGTGCAGCAACTCGGCCGGGAACAGTTCGCTGCTGGTGGCCTTTCCTGTCGACATGTTGGCACCGCCAGTGATCAACAGTCCGTCCCCAGGTAACGCCAGCAACCGGTGAAAGAATCGCGGTTCGTTCAACTCAGCCACTCGTTGCCAGGAAGTATGATCAGTCGAGAGCCGGTATAGCCCTCCAGACATCGTTGTGGCGTAAAGGTTGTTTTCGAACTCAATCGCTGACGTTCCGAAGCCATCCATTGCTGTTTTGCTTGGAAGCGCTGGGCCGGAAGACCAGGTGTTGCTAGCAATATCGAACACCTCGACCTCGCATGTTGGCTTGTTGTCGCTGGTCATACCACCGACCACGAATATTTTCTCGTTCATGGCGGCGACGGCAATGGCTCGACGCTTGAAGGGCTGCGGAATGGCCTGCCACCCGATATCCAACTGGCTGAGGTCAACAAGATTCACCGTTTCGTGCCAGACGGCATTTTCGCTACCGCCAGTCATGCACCAGCCTCCGACAACATAAATTTTTGTGCCAACCACTGCAGCATCAAACGAAGATCTTGCCGTTGGAAGCGAGGGTAAACTAGTCCAGGTTTTTGTTTCGACATTAAACGCAGCAACATCAGTCGTCGACCACAAATCGTTATCGGCCCCAACACGAACTTCGAACCCCCCAATACGAATGACAGACTTCTGGAACGGAACTAATGCGAGCCCAGTACGGCGCGGACCGGTCGAAACCTCTTCCCATTCACCTTTTGCCTGCGGAGAAACACGATACAGCGAGCCACTTTGCTCTTCTGGTACATACCGATGTGCCCCTCCTGCATTACCCCCGTATGCGTAGACAGTCCCGTTAAGGACCGCCCCGCCGAAACTGGTGATCGGAGCATGAACTGGTGGCAGGATCTGTGCAATCTGGTCGACATTAAATGGCAATGAAAGGGTGCTGTAATGCCGAATGCTGGTATACGCTTTCCCCTCGTGGTCTCCGGCCGAAATCTCTGTGTATTTGCCTCGAATTGAATACAGGCCACTCTCGGGTAATTTGATGGCCACTTCACCCACTCCATTCGTGTTCGATTCAAACGGATCGAGACCTGGCCCCGAAACTCGAATGGCCACATCGGCTGCGGGCTCCCCCTTCCAGGTTGCAACGACTACCAGCGTGCGCCCCTGCTTACGTGGATGAAGTTCTAGCGGAAAGGACTCATAATCGGAAACAGCCTTCCATTTGACGGGCGATGTGCTGATGTAAGTTTTTCCTGAATACTTCAGCAGAAACTTTTCGCCCCCTCGCTCCATGACCCCATAGGTACAGGTCACACCTGCCATGTCGAACGCGTGATCGAGATGCGAGACGATTGCATCGTCAACCTTCGACGCGGTTAGTGTTTCAATTGGTTCTTCCCCCTGACGTGCCCATAACTTTGCGTGTGCAATACGATTCAACAGGTCGGGATCATCGGGTGATGCAGATTCACTAAAGTAGAGACGCACAACGCCTGGCTCGTTTTGCGATGCATCTTCCCAGTTCTTTTTTGGTCCTTCGGCCACCACCCACAAGAAATGGGCCTGTGCAGCACTGGAAATCAACCAGACACCGAAGAAGGCAAGCAGAACAAGATACCGTATCAGCATTTTGAAGAATCCCCTTCTGGGAGTTTAGAAACCGAATCTGGCAAGTCATCGAATGGCAACAGGGACCTGCGTTAGTCAGTTACTGGTCAATTCAATCGACAATGGCTGTTCACTGGCCGGCTCAACTTCGACCAGTAGTGCCCCTTGCACTTGGTACTTTGTAGGAAGAGGTTGACGCTCCAATGATCTTACCGCCCGATCAGCATCACTCTGGATGAGATTAATCGCTTCGACATCCTCAACTAATTCCGGTTCGATCGAGAAAGAATTTCTACCCGGAAACGGACCGACTTCTGCAGGAATCCAAAATTGGCCATTGACCACCGAAGCAATGGCGGAAGCTGTTTGACCATCAATAGTCGAGTCGAATCGAACGCGACAGTGATTGATCGGCTTTCCATCAAGCGTCACGCGACCGGCGACTGCGGTTCGAAATTCGCAATGGGCAGCGCGCGGAGTTTCGTGGGATTGCTCGCAACCTAGTTGCGCAGCGTTACAACAGCTTAGTCCGATCAAAAAATAGAATAAGTGGTCCTTCTGAAAGTCTGCCATGTTGTACCACCTTTTTGAGGATTGGGCTCGATTAATCAAGCTGGATGACAAGCGACCTGAAATCGGTCTGATAGCGACACGTGACAACCGATGTTCACCATGCGACTAG
>JAIXVG010000214.1 GCA_027483145.1 Planctomyces sp. | reverse complement strand
TCCACCGAACAACTGCCCCTGCGGAGTCAAAAAGAGGGCAAGAGGCTCTTCATTGGCCATGCCGCTGAACTGCTTGAAGTCTCTCGGCGACTGTTGAGAGACTTGAGAGCTGGTTGCGTAGTACTCGGCAATGTCTGGCCGCTCGTTTGAATCGACTAGCATGCACACAAAGTGCTGATTGACGAAACTGGCTATAGTGGGTTCATTAAACAGCAACCGCTTTATCTGGCAGGACGAAGCGGACTCGATATTGCTGACTACCAGGAAGATAGGCTTGTTCTCGGCGATGGCCAGCTCGAAAGCCTCCGTACCCCATGCCCGCCAACTGATTGGACTGACAGCCCACCGTTGCCAGATCGGGCTGGTGGCATGACTTAGGGATTCAGCAGGAGACGGCTGATCGATAGCTGCTCCACCCTCACGAACGGCACAGCCAAGGGGAGCTAAAGCGAGCCAGAGAAGCGCGGCCGAGGCGAACAGGTAGCCACGATATCTCGCTGTTCGTCTAGCACAACAGCCAATCCACACGAGTAAATGAAGGTCCATCCTCATCATCAGTGCCTCCAGCACACCCTTAACTTATACAATCCGTTTGTATGGTCCACTATTGATTCTACTGGCGAGGCTGCCACCAATTGAATCTGAAGAGGTCACCTACTTTGAACCCTTTTCCGCAATTCGATAGAGATGCTTATCTGTTCGCAAAATGAGCGACTTGCCTGCCACTGCTGGCGAGGCCATCAATTGGCCATCCAACTGATTGGTCGCAATTTCATTCAACTCGGGGGTAGCCGCAACGACATACGTGATGCCATCGCGATTCGAAAAGTAGAGCTTATCTCCTGCGACGATGGGAGAAGCCGAAAAGTTACCACCTAAACGCCGCTGTCCCAGCTGCTTTCCGGACTCCAGATCGGCGCAAGTTGCAACCCCTTGATCTGATACAAAGAAGAGTGACGAACCAACGACAATCGGTGACGGCATTGTCGGAACTTGCCGCTTAATGGCCCACTTTTGATGAGTGGTAGTCACATCACCGCTGCCATCAACACTAACGGCAATCAACTGCGGGACCATATAGCCAGTCGAAAAGTAGACGGCCCCGCTGGCGAACACTGGTCGCGGTGCAACAGAAAACCCGTCGCCATGAAAGAGCTTCCACAACTCGGCACCGGTTTGAGGGTCGTAGGAGATGATCCAGCGGGCACCGGGAATGACCACCTGATCCTGACCATCAACTTGAATCAAGAGCGGGGTGCAAAACGACTTCCGCATTTCGCCAATCGCTTCGGTCAAATCTGGTCTAGGGGTCTTCCAGACGGTCTCGCCAGTCTTCCGGTTCAAGGCAATGACGTACTGCTCGTCGGTCCCGTCACAGGGGATGATTAACAACTCACCAAACAGCACGGGTGAACTACCAGGGCCGACACTGTGATTAATCACTAACTTCTGAGACCAGTCGATCTTCCCCAGTTTCGTATCAACGCAAAATGTTCCAAACGAACCAAAGTGGCAAAATAGCTTTCCCTGGGACCAGATTGGGGTTGGAGATGCGAAGCTGTTCAGCGAGTGGACCGATGGCGGATCATCGACGGCTGTCAGCGGGATTTCTTTCAGCACCTTTCCCGAGGCAAGATCAACTTCAATAGCCACAAGCGAGATCGACTTCAAAATCTCCATCTCTTTAGCCAGGGGATTCCCCTTGAGCTTTTCCTTGCGGTATTCCTCTTTCTCGGCTTCGGTGTAAGTGGTTTCGACAGCGGTTGTTAACCAGATTGAGTCACCAGCCACAACCGGCGACGACCAGCCACGCCCGGCGATGGCTGTTTTCCAGGAGACATTCTCGGTCTCACTCCAACGCGACGGTAAGCTCGATGTATTCGCGTGGCCGTTCGCATCTGAACCACGAAATTCGAGCCAATCGGCATGGGCAGCAGGAAGCCAGCCAATCAGAGCGGCAACCACGGTCAGAACCTTGATCCGTACCAAGCGGATATGCGCCATTACTGTTGTCGTCATGCTGCGAGTATTCCAAATGCCAGATTTGCGAAGGATCACCAGAATCAATTTGTACCTGCGGTGTAGCCCGGCCGCACGACCTAGCCGGGTCCGGGCGCTGAGCTTCGCTTCGGCGGATCGTCCGCTTCGACTGCTCCCTGCGGAAGGTCTTGCACGGTCATCTTGCGAAACTGAGCCGTTGTTGAAAAAGTCGAGATCCCGAGGGGCTTGGTCAGGACAATCGCTGGATGAAGCGAAAACTTGTGCCCTTGACGAGGGTGGTCGATCAGCTTTTCATCATCGACGAAACAACGAATAGCATCAGGGGTAACGACAAGGCGAACTCGATACCATCGACCTGATTCGAATCCACGATAGAGTGTTGTTTTGTTTTCAGACGCGTTCATCCCATCGATACTCGACAGGCCGACAACTCCCCCGCCCCAGCCACCTAGAATCAACGAAGAATGTTCGGTTCCAACAGGAAAGGTCAGTCCGAGAAAGAAGTCGCTTCCTTCGACTCGCTGGGCTTCCAGTTCAATCTGATAATCGGTAGTGGGAAAGGCTTCTTTGGCATTCCAGGTAATGCCGGACAGATCGGACCCCATGTTGATGGTGACGACCCCCTCGGCCACGGTCACTTCCCCTTCACCGCCAAAGTTCGTCACTTTCCACGACCCAAGGCTATCGGCCTGGAAAAGTGAGACCGGTTTAGCGGGGGGAACGTCGGCTGCAGCGACGACAGCAGCTTCGGCAACGATTTCGGCAGCGGCCTCTACTGGCGGCTGCTGAATACCGCAGCCCAGTGCTGCCAACGCCACCAAACCCACTAGTGAGCATCTTGCATCCAGCCGCCAATGACCCTGCATTCGCATTCACTTTCTTCCCGGTCGGTCCTGTTTGGGACTTAGCATTACTGTTGGCTGTTAGCACATGTTATCCGGCAGGAAACAAAAAATTCATCAGCTATGAAACTTGCTTCACCGATCCCAACCGTCGAACTGTACCCTACCTGAGGACTAATCAAACCACCTAGAACAGCTTCGCTTAAAGACCGTCTCCCAGGGATCTCATGAGACGCCTGCTCCGTCTAATCCAATTTTGCGAATTGTACGGATTGCAGAGGGCTTTAGGGAATGCCGATCACCAGGTGGGCGGCTGAATCTGGTCAAAAACGGACAGCTGAACACATCGTTTTCATGCCCGAAGATAACGCCTTTGCCCAAGTTTCCGGCTCGAAATGAACTCCAGCGACCTCCCTCGACCTGCTTGATGCTAACCGCATGCTAAGTTCGGCTTAGAACAACGGTCCACTATTGATCGACTTTTGCGGGATCGATGGTCGCACGAATCGGACCGACGAGCATTGCGTTTGACTCCATGGAGGCTGGGCAACCAGAACACGAGAAAGCATGGAAACAGGGTTACTCACGCAGATTGGTGCGGCGACCAGCGGCAATTTTTTGCCGGCAGCCTTGGCACTTATTTGCCTGTTGCAATACGCCTATTACGCTTGGCGAAGCGACTCGGGCCGATCGATTCTCAATCGTTATCGCAACGATGTCAGCGGACTTGAAAACGAAGTCGCCAGCATCAATCGGGATCGTTCACTTACGAGAATCGAAAATCAGGTCTTGCGCGAAATCCTAGGGCAATCAGGATTCGATAAGTCGCTGGCATTGCTTCTGAAGCGCTTCCTGCCCGACTCAAACGAAGGCTTTGCCGCAATTGTACGCTTCGAATCGGATGGGCTTTACGTGCAGCAGGCTCGGGGACTCGACCCGCAATCGCGGCAACAACTGGCGGTCGACCCTGAAACGGAAGAGCTGTTACGAGCCGGCAAAACTGTCGTTCTGGAAGGAGGCACACTGGCACGCAGCCGACTGTTTGCTTCACTCACACCGAACGATCGACGACATGCCCAAACGCTGTTTCTGGTTGGGATTGGACAAGGATCCGACCTGTTCGCATTCTTGCTGACATCCAGCCTGATTCCGGTTGGTGCCCATCGCGATGAGCAACTGGAACTGGCTCGGCGTTTGATGCTGTGCGTATCAGGAAACTTGCGCCAAACTGTTGCCATCGAAAAGCAAAGTAACTTGCTGCGCAGCACACGTGAAATGCTGGAGCTGAAGTCGATAGCCGACAGCTATCCTGACCAGCCTTTGAAAATGCTGGAACGCTTCATTAGCCGACTATTGCAATTGACCGGTGCGGAACGAGGAGCGTTGTACATGCTGGTGAAGGACTCACCAGCCGGTCCGAAGCTACTGGCCAAAAGTGGGCTGTCATTACCGGTTGGTATCGAAGGACGCTGGACCCAGCTCGAGGAAATGCTGCTACATACCGGTTTCACGCAGACTCAACTGCTGTCTTATACCGAACATGATCTGCGCCGCTTAGGGATCGACAGCTTGATTAGTTCAGCAGTCACCTGCCCGATTCGACATGGGCAAGTAGTTACCGGGCTACTATGTTTAACACGCCGAAATCAAGTTCCGTTGCTGCCCGCTGAAGTTCAACTGGTACAATGGGCAGGCGAAACCCTGGGGACGACCATTCAGCGTGCTCTGGCCTTCGTTGCCATTGAACGCCAAGCACGTCAAGACGGATTGACAGAACTGGCCAATCGCCGCACGTTTGACCTGCAATTGCAGCGGGAAATGCAACTGGTCGAACAAGGGGTCAGCGTCGAATGCTCGCTTCTTTTGTGCGATCTGGATCGCTTCAAGATGATCAACGATCACTACGGCCATCAGGCAGGAGATGAAGTTTTGCGTCAAACGGCAGCCCGCCTGAAGGAACAACTACTTCACATGCGGGCCAGTGACCGCAAGCTACTCGCCCGTTATGGCGGCGAGGAAATGGCGATCTTATTGCCGGGTGTCGGCGTCAACGGGGCGATGCGAATTGCCGAAACGGTTCGCGAAGCGATTGCTAAAAAGCCCTTCCCGTTCGGGGGCGAACACTTACCAATTACCTTAAGCATCGGCGTGGCCACCTGTCCGCTACAGTCGACAACAGCCGCTGGTCTGATTCAAGCGGCTGATGCAGCCCTTTACAAAGCGAAATCGAGTGGCCGCAACTGCGTCTGCTCGACGTTCGACACTCCGGTGCTTAGCACGTAGCAAATTGAACAATGTAAGGACTGTTCTGCCAGTGAACTCTGTGTTGATGAACAGACTTTATGATTCAGCTATGGGCGGCAGTAGCTTGTCGGAGACGTGGCAAGCCGGCATCAAGAACTTGGGTGCTGCCATTCGGTGGTACCGTCGGCCCAATGCTCTTGCTTCCAGATCGGAACACGGGCTTTGATCGCTTCCATGATCCAGGTGTTGGCTTCGTAGGCGGCAGCGCGGTGTGGTGTGCTGAGGGCGACTGCTACGGCGACTTCGCCTAAGCCTAACGGGCCAATACGATGCACTGCAGCCAGTTTGGCGATGGGCCAGCGGGTGGCAGCTTCCTCAGCAATTGCAGCCATCTGCTTCTGGGCCATCTCGGTATAGGCCTCGTACACCAGCGACAGCGTCTGCTTCCCGGCCGTCAGCTCGCGGACGGTTCCCAGAAACAACACAACGGCACCGGCAGCGGGGGTGCGTACTTCTTCGACCAGTCGCTGGTAGTTGATGGGGGCAGTGGTGATGGCAATCGTAGAGATCATACAGTCACAAGAAGCAGGACGTCAGAAATGGGAATTTGAAGCGTTGGTCCAAGCTTCAAGACAGCGCGACATTCCATCTAGCCACCACTGACGGGTGGAAAGCAGACGACTTCTGAAGTGGGCAAAACTCTGGTATCAGGAGCTGCATACTCTTTGTCGACAGCAATCAAAAGATGGGCAAGCAGTGGTTGAGTCTGAGGATACGCGTCGCCCAGAGCTGCGCGAATATCGGCAACCGTTCCTGCTGAAGGAATCGTCAGGGTCACCGCCGCGGAACCGACAAGTTCCTTCAAGCGAGCGAAAAGTAACACGGCAACTTGCACAACGGCCTCGAACAACAAATGCAATTTATATAGTGGAGGACTCCCTAGATTCTAAGGCCGGATCGACCATGGAAGGTAGCCCGGGCGAGCATCCAAACTAAGTGGCAAAGGGAAAAAAGGAATCGACGCATTGAATCAACAAAACGCGGCATCAACTCCCAACTTGTCCCGTCTGTATCCTCGCAGGCTGAGACTTGGAGTAGCATCCTGCGCCATGCGCAATCGTCGGGATGTGAGCGGCCCTATGCTCGACTGATCATGTTGTTACCAGGCGGCCGGGAACTGCACGCAAGCGACTGCGAATCTCAGGCATCAGACCATAAGAAAGGGCCAGCAGCTTCAGGGGATGAATCGTCGGAATGGTCGCCTTTTGCTCCATCTGCAGTTTGCAACTGCTGCACTCGGTCATCCCCAACGTCCAAACTGGTCGCCGCAGTTCCTTGATCAGTTCCTGGCCAATTTCGAGCGACTCGGCGAAGTGTTCTCGCTTCAAGCCAAACGTTCCGGCCATGCCGCTGCAGCCTTTTTCCATCGACTCAATTTCTAACTGAGGGATCTGGCGGCAAATCTCCAGGAGTGGCTGCAGCGGCGACAGTGCGCGCAAATGGCATGGAGTGTGGTAAACAGCCTTTCCCGCGACTGCGGCAAAGTCGGTCCGCAGCAAGCCCTGTTCTTGAAGCTTGAGCAGGAAGTGGCCGATCTCCTGAACCTGGTCCGCGACCGTCTCGGCGTCGGGATGATCGACGACTGCAGGGTAGTCGGTCTTCAAACAAACTGCCGTTGATGGTTCGGTACAAATGAT
>JAIXVG010000451.1 GCA_027483145.1 Planctomyces sp. | reverse complement strand
CTGGGCTACCGAAGGACTCGACGTGGGCCAGGCCGATCGATGTGATAACCGCGAACTCGGGGGAAGCGAGTTGGCACAACGCGCGGATATCGCCGCGCTTTGTTGCCCCCATCTCAACTACGGCGAATTCGTGCTTGGATTCCAGTCCGAAAAGGGAGAGGGGGACGCCGATCTCGTTGTTGAAGTTTCGAGTTGACTGCCAGCCGCAGAATTCGGCGGAGAGCAGACTGTGAATGAGATGCCGCGTCGTGGTTTTGCCCACGCTGCCGGTTACGCCGACGATGAGGCCATCCCAGGCGGATCGATAAATAGTGCTGAGGGCTTGTAATGCGGCGAGGGTGTTTTCGACGCGAATCAAGCAGTGCGAGTCTGACAGCAGTGAATCGAATCGAGCATAACGATCGACAATCGCTGCCACGGCCCCGAGGTTCAAAGCTTCAGGAACGAATTGATGACCATCGGTTTGTGAGCCGGGAAGGGCGAAAAACAGGTCGCCGGGCTGAACCGTCCGACTGTCGATTGAAACCCCGGTCGCCGCGATGTGGCGATGTTGCTCTCGCGGCGACTGGCCTAATGCCGAGCAGATGTCTGACAGTCGGAGACTCTCCATCAGACCCGATTCCTATATGGCACGGTACGACCTGTTGTTACGGTGAGTCTAAGGGAAGAGTCTGTAAAGGCTGTTGAAGGTTTCGACTGAGCGAACAGCTAGCGGGTTTGGCGTTGGAGTTTGGTCCAAATGGGCTGATTTTGTGGTGATTCAGCTTCTAAAGAAACGAACCCAACCGCTGGCGTGGTCGGCTCGGCGGGGAGTTGACGACTTGGTCTCAGGCACTTCGTCGAGTGATCCAATTATTAAACCCTAGTCGAGCCAGACTGTCACGCGCGACTAACCGATCGTCAAACGGATTGCGGAGCTGGCCGATAACTTGCTCGGTCTCGTGGCCTTTACCGGCAATCAAAATGCAGTCACCCGGCTGAGCTTCTTTGAGGGTAGTGTGAATTGCTTCGGCCCGATCGAGAATCATGCGTGTTTTAGCGGTGGGATCGATACCGCTCCGAATCTCTTCGGCAATCAGGCGGGGATCTTCGCTACGTGGGTTGTCGCTGGTGATGACGATTTCGTCGGCCAGCATACTGGCGGCCCCTAACAGGGGTCGCTTGGATCGATCTCGATCGCCACCTGCTCCAAAAACACAATGGAGCCGACCTGCGACAAGGGGCCTTAAGGTAGAGAGGACGTTTCGCAGGGCATCATCGGTGTGGGCGTAGTCGACAAAAACTTCAAACGGCTGACCGCAGTGAACTGGCTCCAGGCGGCCGGGAGGAGCCACAAAGTCGGAAATGGCGTTTGCTACCTCTGCTAGTGACATGCCGATAGACTGAACCATGGCAACGGCGGCAAGCAAATTCATGACGTTGTGCGCACCGAACAGGGAAAATCCAAGCTGCGCCCGGTCTCCCGCGTGGGTCAATTGAAGTGACGAGCCCGCGAGCGACATTGAATGCACCGTTGCGCTAAGTTGGTCTTGCTCACGCATGCCAAAAAAGAGCGTTTTGCAGCCAGCAGGGACATCCGATTCGAGCGACGAAACCGAGGTGTCGTGAGCGTTGAGAGCGACAATCCCGCCGGGGGAAACCAAATTCAGAATTCGTGACTTGGCGGCTCGGTAGTCGGCCAAGGTACCGTGATAGTCAAGGTGATCGCGGGTGATATTGGTCACTGCAGCTGCTTGAAGTTCAATTCCTGCAATTCGGTCCTGGGCCAATGCATGGCTAGAGACTTCCAAGGCCGCGTAGTCGGTGCCGGCCGTGACCATTCGCGCCAGCCAGCGGGCGAATGTGGTTGAATCAGGGGTTGTGAGCGCGGCCGATTGCCCCGCCAGTCCATCGTGATACTCGATGGTGCCGAGTAATCCACATTGCCGGCCGCTGTGGTTCAGAAGATGCCGAACAAGCCAGGCGACAGTGGTCTTCCCATTGGTGCCCGTAACGCCCAGAAGTTTCAGATGCTGCTGCGGATTGCCCGCTAAGGCGAGGGCCAGTCGCGAATAGGCTTCGCGAACGTGAGGGATGACACACTGGGGCAGGGGAGAGGTTCCGATCGGTCGCTCGACCAGTAACGATTTTGCTCCGGCCTTTTGAGCTTCCGCGGCCAGCCGATCACGCAAGGAAGCCTCGCCAGACAATACGGCCAGCATCGATCCAGCGGTGCAGTTAGCGGGATCGTGGGTCACATGGGTAACACACAAGTCGCCCGTGCCAACAAAACTGGCGACTGGAAACTGTTGTCGTAAACTGACCGTGCGAGGAACCAAAAGTCCAAAACGACCGACCATCGGTATCTCCAGGGAGGCAACTGGGGCACGCGGTCAAGATTAGCCGAAACATCCAAAAGATTGTGAGTTGACTTCACAACCTCTTTCACCATGTGTGTTTAGGCGACGGGAGTATTTTTGCTTTCGAGCCAATTTGGTCAATACGACTTCCCGGGCAAGTTATTCCCCCCAGCTTATCAAGCCGAATGGACCTTGCGATTGTCGTTATCCGGTTTGCCTCTGGTGGCGAAAGACCAATAATTCCGGGATAGTAGACGAGAGACCGTGCCCTCGTTTCTGTTGTCGCGGCTGTTCGCAAAGGATGGCCCGGAATCACCTATTTGCACGTTGTTTTGGACTGCTGCAGCATGCCTGATAATTATGAAGCCATCCTTGTTGTTTCGTTTGGTGGCCCGGAGAAGCGGGAGGACGTTATCCCGTTTCTAGAGAACGTGTTGCGCGGAAAGAATGTTCCGCATGAGCGACTGCTGGAAGTTGCCGAGCACTACTACCATTTTGATGGCGTCAGCCCGATTAACGGGCAAGTTCGGGAGTTTATTGGGGCGTTAAAAACCGAAATCACCGACCGAAGTTTGAACCTACCCATTTACTGGGGAAATCGAAACTGGGAGCCGTTTCTAGGACCCACGGTCAAGCAGATGCAGGCAGATGGGATTAAGAAGGCCATCGCGTTTTTCACGTCGGCTTATAGCAGCTATTCGGGCTGCAGGCAGTATCGAGAGAACGTTCTTGAAGCGCGACAGGCGCTCGGGGAGGGTGCCCCGATAATCGACAAACTGCGGGTCTTCTACAACCACCCTGATTTTGTAACGACGAACGCCGAACGGGTGCGAGCTGCTGCAGCGACGCTGTCGGCTTCGGGGCAGGCCGAGCATCATGTTGTGTTTACCGCTCACAGCATTCCGACATCAATGGCCAATTCGTGCAATTACAGCCTGCAATTGCACGAATGCTGCCGGCTGATCGCGCTCGAACTTGGTCTGCCAGATAGTCGCTGGTCACTGGTTTATCAGAGCCGCAGCGGCAGGCCGCAAGATCCCTGGCTTGAACCAGATGTAGTTGACGCTTTGCGTGCCCTGAAAGCAAATGGGGTGAACTCGGCGGTGGTACATCCAGTTGGATTTCTGTCGGATCATATGGAAGTGATGTATGACCTCGACGAAGAGGCAAAGCTGGCGTGCGAAGAGATTGGTCTGGAAATGGCCAGGGGTTCAACGGTTGGAACTCATCCCCGGTTTGTATCGATGGTCGCTGAGCTGATCGAAGAGCGGATGGGGAAGCGCACGTCCCGCCGGGCGATTGGGCATTTTGGCCCGAACCACGATGTCTGCCCTCTCAATTGCTGTATGCCACCAGCCCGTCCACCGGCAGGTGCTGCCGCTCGTCCCACGGCTGGAGCAGCTTCGTAATCTGCAGTGGTCATTTTGCTAACGATTGGGGATTCGTTTTGGGCCCTGAGGACAGATTTCGGCCTATCACCCTCGGGCCGGGTATGGTATCTGACTTGCCTCTGAAGACGACTTCGCTTTGGCTCAAACAGCATCATGGATACTGCAGGTAGCCACCCCGGTCTGGGCTGGGATGGCTGCGGGATGCTTGAGTGCCAACTTCGACCAAGACACGAATTCTTGATTTGGCATGCCAACGAGGTAGCCAAATCGACCATCATTGAGCGGGTTAGTGACGGCAGGGAAGCCAGAATGAATAACGGAACTCCACGCAACCAATTGTGCGACGTCCTGATTCGGTGGATGATCCGGCGTGATATGCCCGAAGTGCTTGACATTGAACACTTCAGTGCCGACCTGCCGTGGCATGAAGCAGACTTTCTGGACTGCTTGCGGCAGAAGAACTGCATCGGCATGGTGGCCGAGCATCAAGAGCGCATTGTGGGGTACATGATTTATGAGCTCCTGAAGAATCAGTTGCGCGTGTTGAACTTTGCTGTGGCCCCATGGGCGAGGCGACAGCGGGTCGGGACAATGATGCTGGAAAAGCTGGTGAATAAACTGGCCCAGCAGCGACGACAGGAGATCGTACTGGAGATTCGCGAGTCGAACATGCCCGCCCTCATGTTCTTCAAAAAGAGTGGCCTGAAGGCAAAAGGGGTCCTGCGCGATCACTTCTTGACGCCCCAAGGGGAAACCGAAGACGCCTACGTGATGCGTTACTACGTCGAGCACGATGCGGCGAGCATTCACGCAGGGGGACCTCACTTCTTTAGTTTGCCAGACGAATCGACCACGAAGCTGAATCGCGCGGCTGCGGCCGAAGATGACGCCGACGACGATTGCGACGACTACGTATAAATGGAGTCGTCTTAGACAGCGAAGTTGTTTCGCCGACACATGACGAACCGCCCTTGACTTTGAGCCGAGCCTGGGCCAGTTTGGCGAAGGGTTGCCGACACGGGCAGCATATTCGATGATGGTGTGATGACTTCATCAGCCTCATCAACCCCGCCGGCACCTACTGTCTTGGATGGATCGAGACAGGTCCGTCTGCAAGGGGTTCAGGTTCATAATCTGCAGGGGTTGTCGCTTGAATTTCCGCTCGACCGACTGGTTGCGTTAACAGGCGTTAGCGGGTCGGGTAAGTCAAGCCTGGCCTATCAAACGATCTACGCTGAGGCCCGGCATCGCTATTTGGAAAGTCTTTCACTGTCGGCTCGGCAGTGGCTGGCCACCCTCGAGCGGCCTGAGGCGGAGCTAATTGGCCCCTTGCCGCCAGTACTGATTGCTCAGCAAAGTTGGGCTGACCGCAATTGGCCTGCTGGCGCGACGGTCGCTTCGGTCACCGGAATTCGCGAGCTACTGATCAAGCTCATGTTGCGATGGGGAGAGCAACTTTGCCCCACTTGCGGGACGGTGATTGGCGCTGCGAATGCAGATGCGGTCCTCGATGCCTGCCAGCAGTTGCCCGATGGAAGTCGGGTACTGGTTGCGTTTCCGGTTGCGCCAGCAGAGTTCGCTTCTAAACGAATGAGCACGCTGGCCTTGCAGGGGTTTAGCAGGTTGCTATCGGGCGAAGCGATTTGCCAGCTGGCAGCGAATGGAACCAGCGAGCCGGCGATGGGAAATCCTTCGTTACCGACCTGGGTGATTGTCGATCGGCTGGTCGCTGGGCAGTCAACGCCGCAGCGGTGGTTAGATAGCATCGAGACGGCAGCCGATGCAGGCTTAGGGGCGGTGACGATTTTTGCAGCAGACGCCTCCGAAGAATGGTCACCACACCAATGGACGATTGATGGTCGCCCGTTTCGCTATAGGTCATTCCATGAGAAGCCGCAGTGTAGCCAATGCCAGATAACCGTCCCGGCCGTAACACCCGAACAACTGGTTGGAACCAGCCAGCAACTGACACCCCAGGCTGAGTTCATTCGATTGGCAAACCAGACATTGCCAACTTGGGAGCTCCTTTCGGTCGAGCGGTTTCATGCCAGTTTAGTCGATTGGCTTGGCCAACAATCAGCACAAGACATCCGGGCAATGCGGTTGATTTCGGGGCAGTTGGGTCAATCGCTGGCGTTCCTCTGCCGCGCGGGTCTCGGGTATCTCCCCTTGGGTCGGTTATACAATCGGCTTTCAACTGGCGAACAGCGGCGAACCATGCTGGCGCAGGTGTTGGGATTACCCTTAGTTGAAACGCTGATCATTGTCGATGAACCGTCTGCAGGACTGCATCCGCTCGATCGGCCGGCGATTGCCGACTGCTTACGACAGGCCGTCGAGAAGGGGAACTCGGTCCTGGCGATTGATCACGCAGGAGAGGTTCTGTCTGCTGCCGATTACTTAGTCGAGCTAGGCCCAGGGGCTGGGGCGAGTGGCGGGCAAGTGGTATTTAGCGGTCCAATCGACGATGTCATCGGGTCGACTTGCCTTGCTGCGTCGGTGATGACACGGGCCGCGCAGCCGCTGCAGTGCAAGGAGACCATTCGTCCTTCCCGAGGAAGCGTTCTCGTAAAAGGCTGGCCCGCGACACTTCCTGCCTGGGGACCTATTTCTTTTCCACTGGGAGTTTTGGGCGTAGTCACAGGGGTGAGCGGCAGTGGAAAGACGCGATTACTGCTGGATGGACTTGTCCCTCAGGCTCAATCGGCCTTGCTGGAAACAAGTGAAGCACTAGCGACCATCAATACAATTGATGCGGCCCCAACAGTGACCGATATTCAGTTGATTGATACGTCTCCGATTTCTCGCTCACCGCGAAGTACGATTGCCACTTACCTGCAGGTATTTGACGACATTCGGCAGGTGTTTGCCGAAACGGCTGACGCCCAGTCGAAAGGTCTCGCGGCGGGCTACTTCAGCTATAACACAAGTGGCGGGGGACGTTGTCCTGAATGTGCGGGACTGGGAGAGCTGAAGTCGCAACTCAGCTATTTACCAGACTTGCGGCTGGTGTGCCCAGGTTGCGAGGGGGCGCGGTATCGTCACGATGCGCTGGCCATTCGCTATCGCACCCATTCGATTGCCGGTGTGCTGAGCCTGACAATTGGCGAAGCGATTCCGTTCTTTCGTGCTCAGCCCAAAATTCAAAAGCGACTCTTGCTGACCAAAGAGATCGGACTCGACTATTTGACGCTGGGCCAAAGTTGCCAGACAATCTCGGGTGGTGAAGCGCAGAGGTTAAAGCTCGCGACCCGATTGGCGAATGGGGTGATCCAGCGAACATTGTTTGTGTGCGATGAGCCAACGCTGGGACTGCACGATGCTGATGTTGTAAAAGTGATCTGTTCCCTTGAGCAGTTGCTGGATGTCGGTCACTCGGTGATAGTGGCCGATGTGCATGGGGCAATTTTGGAAGCGGCCGACTGGGTGCTTGATTTAGGGGCCGAGCCGCTGGATATCGCCAGGAATCAGCCAACGTTTGGCGCGCTAAAGGATGTCCTACAGAACCCGCGTTCTGCGCTAATTAAGTGGCAAGCGGGTAAGGTGAAGAACCGCTAGGGGACCTGTTTCTTTAGATTCACTCAAACGCGTCGGGAGGTTGGGATCGAGTCTTCGAGCGTTCATTGATCAAAATGCCTTTGTTGCGCCAACTTTTGTGGCAACCGGTGAAAGGGGATTTTGAACTTTGGAGATTCTGTTTGGCTTTCGCGACCTGATGATCCTCTGCTCTCTCTCTTTTCCAATGGTCAGTTAGTAGAATTCTGATAAGTAAGGAGCCTTCCATGCCTAGAAGAATCGCTGATCTCTCTTGTCCAACGGCCGTTCCGGTTGAGTTAGCCGGTAAATGGGTTGCCTGGAACGCCGACCACACCCGCGTTGTTGCTCACGCGGAAACACTGCAACAACTCTGGCAGGTCGTGCGGGAAATGCAGGTCGTCGATCCCGTTCTTGAAAAGGTTCCCAGAGCTGATGTTCGGTTCGTGGGGGTACGATGAAGTTTTCGTATCGCGAGTATGTGAGCCTTTTCCCAGGCACAAACGACTATCGATTGATTTTAAGGCCAGTCGTTACGATTCGAGTTATTGGACCGAATGCGGACGCTCGATGGGACGCGCTGGTTGACACTGGTGCAAACGAAACCCTCTTTCCGCTATCCCTTGCCGAAGCCTTGGGAGTTGAACTCGACCAACAGATGACAAGCGAAGCTGCCGGGATTTCCGGTGAGGTTTTGAAGGTTCATTACGGCGATGTCGAACTCCACATTGAAACTGAGCAAGAGGATGTTGCCTGGAAGACGATGGTCGGTTTTGTTGACTTCGGTTCTGCCAGCGACGAGGTCATCATTCTGGGGCATGGCGGCTGTTTGGACTTCTTCACCGCGTCGTTCGATGGCGAAAAAGCCGAACTTGAACTGGTTCCGAACTCAGCGCTGCCGTCGCGGATGTGATTTACTCAAGATCGCAATCAATGGATTTGTTTGAGAACCGAATTCACAGAACCCAGTTCAAAAATTGAATAGGGGTCTTCTCGCTCAAAGTGTAATTCGCTTAAGTGGCCCATTTAATCCCGCCCGCTCGCAAAAACTGGGAGCTACGCTTCGCTTCGACGCCAGGCAACCAATGGACTGGTGAAGCACTCAGATTTTTTGCAAAGCGCCTCTCGCAATCGCATGCTCACGCTTGACAGGTTTTCCGTGATTGAAAAACGGGCCGATTGGCGGCACACTTCGAAGATCGTTCCACTACGATCCACAGGAGGGATCTTATGCCCGACGCTCTCTCGTTTGCCCATCTCCACTGTCACACCCATTATAGCCTGCTGGATGGCGCGACCCGCATCGATAAGCTGGTTGAAAAGGTGAAGGCCTCGGGGATGTCGGCCGTGGCGATTACCGATCACGGGAATCTCTACGGTGCGCTCGAAATGTACTTTGCCTGCCGCGATGCAGGGGTGAATCCGATTCTGGGATTGGAAGCCTATATTGCTCCGGGGTCTCGTTTCGATAAAGCAGGAGCCGCCAAGCAAAAAGAGGCGAGCTATCATCTGACGCTGCTGGCGACGAATGCGATCGGGTTCAAGAACCTGATTAAAATGTCGTCAAAGGCCTATTTGCAAGGCTTTTACTATAAGCCTCGAATCGATAAGGAATTGCTGTCGGCCCACTCTGAGGGCCTCATTTGCTTATCGGGCTGTGTGGCGGGCGAACTGTCGCAGTACTTGCTGCGCGATCGCTGGAGCGAAGCCGAAGCGCTCGCGAAGTGGTACCACGACCTGTTCGGAGACCGCTTTTACCTCGAGATTCAAAATGCAGGTATCGAGATCCAGCAGATTTGCGGCGAGAAGACGATCGACCTCGCCAACCGCATGGGTCTGCCACTCGTTGCCACCAACGACGCCCACTACCTCGACCAAAAGGATGCTAGCGTTCAGGACGTTCTATTGTGCGTCAACACAAAGTCGGAGCGGAGCGACACTAAGCGAATGAAGATGGAAGGGGACCAGCTTTTCGTGCGGACCCCCGAGCAGATGTACGCGGCCTTCCCTGGCCAGGAAGCGGCGGTGGCCCGGTCCCAGGAGATTGCCAACCGCGTCGATATTCAGCTTGACCTCAAAACACGGCACTTTCCGGTCTTTGCTCCACCCGACCAAAAGACCGATGCCCAGTACTTACGAGAATTATGCGAGGAGGGGCTGGTCTGGCGTTATGGGGCTGATGGCATCACGGCTGCTCATCGAGAACGACTCGACATCGAGCTGGGGGTCATCGAAAAGATGGGTTACCCCAGCTACTTTTTGATCGTGTGGGATTTCGTGAGATACGCCATGGAGCAGGGAATTCCCGCCAGTGCCCGTGGATCGGCCTGCGGGGCGCTCGTGGCTTACCTCTTAGGCCTCAGCCACGTATGCCCCATCAAATATGATCTGCTGTTCGAGCGGTTCCTGGATGTGAACCGAACCGAACCCCCCGATATCGATATCGACTTTTGTCGCGATCGGCGGCAGGCGGTGATCGACTACACCAAGGCCAAGTATGGTGAAGCGAACGTCTCACAGATTGGAACATTCGGTACGTTGAAGGCGAAAGCAGCCATCAGAGACGTCGGGCGAGCGCTGGCGGTGCCGCTGAAGCGAGTCGATGAAATCGCCAAGATGATTCCGGAAGAACTGGGAATCTCGCTAAAGCAGTCGATCGAAAAAAGTGCTGACCTGAAAAACAGCTATCAAACTGATGACGCGGTTAAGGAGCTGATTGATTTCGCCATCGAGCTGGAAGGCTTAGCCCGCAGCGCCGGGACCCACGCCGCTGGGGTAGTGGTTGCAGACCGACCGCTCGAAGACTATGTGCCGCTGCAAACGATCTCGGGGAAGACCGATGTTGTAACCCAGTGGGAAGGCCCGACCGTTGAAAAAGCGGGCCTCTTGAAGATGGACTTTCTGGGCCTCCGAAACCTGACCATTCTCGATAAAGCGGTCAAAAATGTCGCCAAGAACCACGGGGTGGCCATCGACCCTGTAAAGCTACCCCTCGATGACAAAGAGACGTTTGCCCTGTTGCAGCGGGGAGAGACGAAGGGGATTTTTCAGCTGGAAAGTGGTGGCATGCGCGACCTCTTAACCAAAATGAAGCCCGATAAGTTTAACGATATCATCGCCACATCGGCCCTCTACCGTCCCGGCCCGCTCGAAGGGGGGATGGTAATGACCTACGTCAATGTGAAGCATGGCCGGGAACCATTGCCCAAGCTGCACCCCATCGCCGATGCCATCCTCGAAGAAACGTATGGGGTGATGGTCTATCAAGAGCAGGTGATGCGAATCCTCAATCGCCTGGGGGGAATCGAGCTTTCCAGTTCGTACCAGTGTATTAAGGCCATCAGTAAAAAGAAGCTGGAAACGATTGCTAAATACCGCGAGCAATTCATCCAAGGCGCCACCGCTAATCAGCTTCCCGCCGACAAAGCCACCGAGCTATTTGGGATGATCGAAAAATTCGCGGGGTACGGGTTTAACAAGTCGCACTCGACTGCGTATGGGGCGCTCGCTTATCAGACTGCTTACCTGAAGGCTCACTACCCGGCAGACTTCATGGCAGCACTTCTTTCTTGCGAAATGGAAGATACCGACCGAATATCAGAGCATATCGACGATTGCCGCCGCATGAAGCTGGAGGTGATTCCACCAGACGTCAATTCGAGTGAGGTTGAGTTCGGTGTTCTGGGTGGCAAGCTGACCTTTGGCCTCGGTGCCATCAAAGGTGTTGGCGAAGGTGCAGTGAGGGCGATTGTTGAGGAACGGCAAGCTCATGGAGTCTATCGTTCGATTTTTGATCTGGCAGAACGGGTGGACCTGAAGTTCCTGTCGAAAGGGGTGCTGGAACTATTGGTGAAGGCGGGTGCCCTCGATTCGCTGGTGAAGAACAGGGCACAGGCACTCGCGGCGATCGAACGGGCGATTCAATCAGCAACCTCCCTCCAGCGAGATCGGATGCGTGGCCAGAAGAGTCTGTTTGGTGACGATGATGAAGATTCGATTGACTCAGTCAGCAATTCAGACTCGATGGGGCTCCCCGATGTTCCTGATTGGTCTCATCGCGAGAAGCTGGCCTTCGAGAAGGATGTCTTCGGCTTCTTTTTGACATCGCATCCATTGGCCGAGTATCGCCGACAAATTGAAGGTTATGCGACGCACACCATTGCCTCATTGGCTGATGCAGAGGAAGGAACAGAAGTCTTTGTGGGTGGGATGATCTCGGCCATTAAGTTGGCAGTTTCGAAAAAGCCGACGAAGAATGGGCATTCGAAGTTCGCAAACTTCGATCTCGAAGACGCGTCAGGGGCAATCCGCTGTATCGCCTGGCCCGCAGACTATGCTCGCCTGGGGACCAAAATCGAGACTGAAGCGATTCGATTCGTCAAAGGAAAAATTGATCGTCGCGGACGTGAGCCGAATATTGTGGTCGACAAAATGTGGACGGTCGAAGAAGCCGACAGTGAATTTGTGGGCTATCTGCACATCAAGTTTCTCAAAGGGATTCACGATGAGACGAGTGTGCAGCGAGTCAAAGACATCTTGGGAAAACACCCAGGGAACACCGAGGTTCTGGTCGTGATCGATAGTATCGACGCCCACCAACCCGATCAAAAGCTTCGATACCGAAGCGAGCAATATCTGAAGGACAAAATCGCTTGTAACCG
>JAIXVG010000294.1 GCA_027483145.1 Planctomyces sp. | reverse complement strand
GTCCGCAATTGTGGCTATGAGTGAACGTCGGTCGCGCAGCGTAACCTGCACTGACTTCTCCAATGTCTCGATAGAACGCTGGATGACTTGCGTATGGACGTGCCAGGCGTCGTCAACTATCGAGATCGCCGTCTGGATCTCGAGATCAACCGCAGGCTCGGTCGATAGTCCTGCAATTCTCACCAGCCAACTAGCGTCGGCTGCCGGAACGGTCAGCAGCTCCAGCTTCTCCAACGCCCAGATCCCACCTGTTTCGATGTTGATCAGCTCTCGAAGCTGATCATTGAACTGATCGTGTCCCCCAACTGCACTAGCCGCAGCCGGGTTCAATCCCAGCTTCCAGTGAACGGTATACGGAGATCGGCTTAAGGGTATCGCCTGGGTTAGCGCCGGCTGTTCCTCTGCAGCAAACAAGACTCCACTGGAGGCGATCACTAGTAGTATGGCCGCCCCGACCCCAGACGCCTTTCCGCACAAGATGAGCATCCAGACGATTAAGCCAATCCGCCGGACAATTGAAAGCCTGACCATGTTCATGGTGGAGCCTCCGTCGAATACCACGACTGTAGCGTCCAGCGTTCAATCTCGTGATATGGACTAAGCAGCTTGGGGGGCAAGTCGCTCAGCCGTTTGCGGGCCACCATGAACTCATCAATTTCCCACAGCGGCAAATACCGCGCATCGGCCAGCAGGTCGGCCTGCAGGCGAACCAATTGCCGCACAGCCGAATCCCAGTCACCAACCAGTTCCACGTCCAACAATCGATTTCGCAGCCAACCCGGAAATCCTGCCAGATCTTCGACTTCGGCCGTTGGTGTGTTAGTCAAGCAGGGCCACAGGTCGTACAGTGGTTCTTGCAGTCGTACGACCCGATAGATCAGATCGCAATTCGAAGCGTCTTCAACATTGCTCAGCCGCGAAACTGGTATTCCCAATCGCTGCCAGCGGGCAATCAGCTCATCGGCAGCCATCACCAGCCTCGGCTCGTTATGGACGAATAACCGAAGGGGTGGAATCTCACCCCCAAAGTCTTTCTTGGCGGTCAACGCCAGGGCCGCAGACAATTCGGGCTGATAACTTGAGACGGGTAAGTTGCGAGAATAGGCATATGTATTCGAACTAAATGGCCCGTTGACCGGCCGCCAGATTGACTTAGCCGTCGCCAAGTCAACACCCTGAAAGTACCCCTCTTTGATGGCGTAGCGCTGATCAGTTCGAATTGAAACATTCTCGTCAGCCCGTAGCGAGTTCTCGCGATCAATCCCTGCCAACAGCGCTCGCCGCAATGTCCCGTTCTGGCAGGGAACAGATCGCGGCGAGAACAGCATGATATGAACCGCTGGCTGTGCATATGGAAACAGCATAAATCGCTTATCGTTTTTCAACTTGTCCAAGTCCCGAGGGTCAACCACCGGCAGCAGCGTCTCTTCTCCTCGAATCAGACCCCGAAGGGCCGCATCCCATGATGGGTATCGCGTTTCAACAATCCGCTCGATTCCTCGCTTGCGAGCATTCGGCGGTATTGGCCGAGATCGTTCAAATACCACTTGTGAACCTTTTCTCGACCGCTCAACAAATCGAATATGACGAGTGAGCGTCGCGGGTGCTTCTGCATCGGGCTCTTCAGTTTGTGTCGCCACCCCTGTTCTAAATAGCCCTTCCGGACGAAGTGGTACTACATCGAATGAAACTCGCAATTCACCCGGCCCTGCAACCTGCGACCGACTGATGTAGCCAGCTAACCGCGAGTCGTAGATTGGCGAACCTGGCGTAACCTTCGCCAGAATCGTACTGCTCAGATCGCTGGCGGTCATTTGCGGACGTGACTCCCAGTTCGAACGGTAGCTCTTTTGGACAAGCCGCATCTCCCGCCCCAAATCGAGCGGTTCCCAATCGGTAAACCACCTGGAGCGGTAATAGGTCCCTCCCGGCTCGACTCGCGTCACTTCAAACAGTGGCAACTGCGTGAGTTCTATCCCCCGCTGCTGAGCAGCAGTTGGTGGTGCCGGTAGCGTGTTGCCAATCGGCCGTTTAGTATCAGCCAGTGATGTGACACCGACCCGCAAAATCTGAAACTTGTCGATCAGCTCTCGATGGGCCACCTTCAATGACGGCGCTTTGGGCCAGATCACTGCAGCTCGATCAACCAGTTCGCTCGCTTCCGGCGGCGGTGCTTCTCGAGCCTGTGCAATCGTCTGCTCGGCTTGTTGCTCTAACAGTCCACTTAGCTGCTGTACGACACCATGATCGGGGTATCGTTTTTGCAGCCGACCAATAAAGTATCGGGCCTGCCGAAAGTCTTGCTGTTCGATCCGCGATCGAACCTCGGCTTCAATCTGTTCCCCCAAAACTCGCTTCAATCCCTCATAATCAGGATTTCTCACCCATAACTCTTCCAGCTTCGCAAATGCCTGAGATCGATTTCCATTCGTCAGCGCCAGCTCCCCTTCGACCCATAACAGTCGCTGCCTGGTCTGTTCTGAGCGTGGCCACTTCGGTCGACTTTGATTCAGAACGTGCAACAACTCATACGCGACTGCAAACTGCTGCTCATCGATCAGCATATTAGCCCGCATGACCATCATATCTTCATGGTGAACAATCCGATCAATTCGCTTTAGCTCGATCCGGTACTCCGGATCGACATCGTCGTTCAGGACCGTCACCGGTAAGTACCCCAAATCCCGCCGCCGCTGTCGTTCGATTGCAGCCAACCCAATATCGTTAGGTAACGGCTGTCGCATTTCGGCTTGTTGGATCTCCAGAAGCGTAACCAAAGTATCGGGCCGTGGATCAACCGGCTGAACAATAATCACTTCGCCCGTGTATAAAACCAGCCAATCAACCGGCTTGCCACGCAGTAGCGTCTCTGCACTGGGTATGACCATCTCTTCAAAACGTGGTAACTTGTCGGATTCAGTCGTCTGTGTCTCCGTCCCCTCTGGCTCAACCGGTTCTTCTGGCATCTCCGCTTCGTCGGCTGCCTTGTCTTCATCAGTCAGCCCACCTGACAACGGCGATTGACCCAGCACGCACGCCGGACTATGCACCATCACTGCCAACCACGCGCTAACAAGCAGCAGGCAGATGGTCAAACGAGACACCGATTGGAACCGCGAATACCATTTGGCCACGCATCCGGTCGTTCGAAGAATCCCGCTCATGGCTGGCCTTCCAGTAGCGAGTTCACCCGATAGATCACCCCATCTGCTGCAACCGCCAGCCGCTCTTGTCCGAAGTTCACCAAACCTAATGTCATCGAATAATCAGCAGCTACCCGCTCAATCACCTCGCCCGTCTTCATCGATAACCGTACCAGCTCACCGGCTCGGCCCGCCCACCAAACGTGTTCTCCCACAATCATCGGCTGGCCTGCTGGCATAAAGCCCGTCACGGTTGTCTTCCATAACTGCTTGAGGCCATTATCTGCACCGAAGGCGACAACTTCATCATTCGATATAACCACAAGGGCCAGTTCGTTTGTAACACCCAGCGACAGGCCTTCCCCTTCGAGGGGACCTTCACCTTGCGGCTCGAAGGTCGACACATCGAATCGGCGCAGCGTTCGGCCAGCATCAACGACATAAATCGAACCCCCGCTGACCACAGCCGGGACCTCGACTTCATCAGCCAGCGTCACCTGGGCCACCTGCGCGAGAATGGCATTGGGGTTAGCCTGTGATTGCAAGCGAGTCAGCTTTCCGCTGCGACTGACAACGACCAATTCTTTAGGGCCGGCCGCATTAACGCTCGTCCACTGCCGATCAAGTGGCTCATCCCCCAGGGGACCCCATGGCTCTGATGCCCCACCGGTCGATGACCCACTACCCCGATATGGTAACCGCAAGATCTGCCCATCAACTGGCAGGGCAATACAGTCAGCCAAAAGAATTGGCGATGCTACAAGGGGGGCCGAAGCAGTCAGTGTGCTTTCAGCCTGTCCAACACTATTCACAACAAAGACCGTTGCCCCTGTAGGGAGATTAGCCGCGACAACGAGTCGGCCTTCCGCACCTGCAGCAAACAAACCCGTATTGGTTGCAGCGGGAATCGGCAGCTCGACCATCGATCGCCATTCGAACCCGCCACTGCTTAGTCTATTGGCGCTAACCACTCCCGCGCCACCTGCACTGGTCGCGTATAACAAGTTATCCCCCGGCAACTGCGTCAGGGCAATCACATCTCCACCCACTGTCGTTCGCCAGGGAATGGTCAACTTGTCCCGGTCAGCCTGGGTGACAATCGATGCTTTGGCAAACATCGGCTGCCGCACCACATAAAACTGGTCACCAATTTGTTGCAAGGGCTGCACGCCTCGCCCTGGAACAACCGGATTGGGGTCAGGCTTCAGCCCGTCCGACTTAATTTCAAATCGTCGAAAGCTCCCCCCTTGCATCCAAAACTGGTCTTGAGGCCCCAAGGCCACATGCACCGGATAATCAACTGGAGGGACATTCTGGTACGTTCCGGCCGGCCGCAGTGGAACTCGGCTCGGCTCATCAGATACGAAGAACCCACTCAGCCTCTCAGGAGCACTTGGTACCACCAGCACCGATCCGCGTAACGCACCTGCATCTTTCGTGCGACCATTGATCTGCTCGCCCGGCCGCTCCTTAAGGGGACCACGCGGCTCGCGTGTATCAAACATTCGCAAGTTGGTACGCGAACCGGCCACATTCTCGGCCATCATCAACAGTTCGCCCATGGCCATAAGCGGAGCCGCCACGCTTTGCGATGAATGCCCCGTAAAGGTCACCTCTCAATCTCAAATGGCCGTAGCATCAGTTGGTAAAGGAGATTGGCTTCCCCCGCCACCACCAACCGCGCCTGGTCCTTCAGCAGAACCGGCTGTGTCGATAACTTCTGCGGAAACTTCACCTCGGCACTAATCAAGCCCGTATCAATCGAAACACGATAAATCGATTGATTGTTGCAGGCAACAAACATTTGCCCTTCGTAAATCATGGGCTGCCCGGCAATCGGACGGGCCAGCGGTTGAACCCAAGTCGTTTTAGCCGACTGAGCTTCGCACGCTTCTAGCCGATTGAAGCGGGTGTTGTATGTCAAAAGTGTTCCACCCCCGGTCCCTGTTCGCTGCGGCAATAGGGGAGAATCGGGTCCAATCCCCTGTTGCCACAATGGTTCTCCCGTAATGGCATCAATCCCAAACAACGACTCCGGCGCTCGGGCCAGCACCCAGGTCCCGTCCGATGTCTCATCGGTGCGGGTTCGAGTGTTGAAGACCAAAGTTGTCGGTGTCGGCCAGCGTTTCTCCGGCCCCTCGATCTTCGCCGGGACATCTGTGTTGTTAACCGTCACAACCTTAGTCGCCATCTCCAGGGCGCCCGTCAGCACCTCTTTAATCGCAGGTTGTTTTTCAAACTGGGGAAACCGGGCCAATAGTCCCGCCCGCAAGGCAAGTGCTTCCGTGGGAACCCTGTTGGCCAGCGATGCCTGCATCTGCAGGACAGACTCGTCGAGAATCTTCTTCCGAAAAATCGCTTGATCGGCCTTCGCGTAAGCAGCAGTGATTCGCTCAAGCGCAGTCACCGGAGGATTTGCAGGGTCTTGATATCGTTCCAGAATTGCTTGCCCTTCGCGAGAAATCTCCAGCAGCTTGGGGTCAAACGTCAATTCTGCTGTCT
>JAIXVG010000570.1 GCA_027483145.1 Planctomyces sp. | reverse complement strand
GGAGATGCTGGTGCGCGTCATCGACCTGGTGAAGGCCGGCCAGCATGACACGGCGATGGATCTGTTCGAGGCGCATCTGCCGCTGATCCGCACCGAGCATCAGCCGGGCCTCGGCCTCGCCGTGCGGAAATATGTGCTGACACGGCGCGGCATCATCGCCCATGCGACGATCCGCGCGCCAGGGCCGAAGCTCTCCGATGCCACGCGCGCCGAGGTGGATGCCATGCTGGCGCGGCTGGCGCGGCGTGATCCGGTGGCGATGAAGCTGGCGGCGGAGTGATGCGGCTCGCCGGTAAGGTCGCGGTTGTCACCGGCGCGCAGCAGGGCATCGGGGCCGCGATCTGCGAGGCCTTCGGGCGCGAGGGTGCCCGCGTTGCGGTGAATTGGCTGGATGATGCGCAAGCGGGCGAGCGTGTCGCTGCCGCTTGCGGGGGTGTGCGAAGAAGGTTCAACGATCTTCGTTTCAAGCAGTACTTGGACCCTCCAGGCTGCTGGCAGCGATCAGATCGCGGGGCTTGGAAGTCGCGGAACAAGTCTCTCCGTTCCTGCGAATCGAGCCGTTAACGTGCACGCGGCGGAAGCAGGATTGTGGGTTGTCGTCGGTTGATGTGGAGCAGAAAACGTGAACGACGAAATAGCTAGTTTTCCGGTTGGAGGATCTTCGGAAAACGATGCGCCCGAAGCTCTGGACGTGCAGCTTTTGCTACAGCCGCAAACCTTGTTACGAGTTCGCACCGAACCGGTCATCTCGGTTCAAGTCACCATGAGGCCGATTGTATGACACTCTTCGTGGATAATGCGGTTGAGTTATCCGTTGACGTTTCGAACCAAGACGGTTCCGCGATCACGGACGCAATCGTCTCATTTTCGCTCGGCGAAATGGCGGTCTCTGGAACCGTTGAGAACTGCACCAATGCTTCTCCGATTGTTGTGACTTCTGCTTTTCACCAGCTCGAAGTCGGTGACGAGGTGACGATCACCCAAGTGGAAGGGAACCGTGCCGCGAACGGCACTCACGTCGTTAGCGCAATAACGACCAACAGCTTTACGCTACTCGGTTCAATCGGCGACGGGGACTTCCTTCCCGGGAAAGGGCGCTGGTACCGGGCGGTCCCGGGAATCGGATTCTTGCCAGCAGTGCAAAGCTCGCAGATTCCTGGTCGATACTCCGTTGTTGTGCAAGCTTCGTCTCCGATCATCGCTGGCCAACGATACATCTTGATCGTTCACTCCGAAAACTGCAGCTTTCACGCCGAACGCGAACTGGTTGCGCAGGTGAGACGCGGTTGATCTCTGATCTCGTTCGCGGCTGGCTCGATGAGCTGGCTCGCACCCGAAAGCCAGCGACGATTGCTCACTATCGGAAACGAACTGCGGCCTTCGTCCGCACGTTCGGCAGCCGGGATCTTGCAGCCGTTTCCCCGGCCGAGCTGCAGCAGCTCGTCGATCGAGAGGCCGAGGGCAAAGCCCCCGACACGGTCCGGGCCTCGTCAATCGTTCTGCAACAGCTATCCAAGTGGCTTCTGAGGCGAGGTCATTTGGCAGCCCCGTGGATCTTAGAGTACCCCAAGCCCAAAGGCCGCGAGCGCGAAGTACTGCCGACCGACGCGGAGACGAAGCAGCTCCTGGCCAAGGCCACTCCAGCCTTCGCCGCGATCTATCGCGCCTTGCGGATCACCGGGGCGAGACCAAATGAATTGTGTCGCGCTCAGATATCAGACCTGAAGCAAGCCGAGCAGCTCATTGTTTTGGCGGACCACAAGACCGCGAAGAAAACCGGGAAGCCGCGCAAGATCAGCACGGCTCATGCGTCTCTTCAAGCGATACTTAAACAGTCGATCGGCCATCGAACCGAGGGGGCAATCTTCCTCAGCGAGCGGCGGAAGCCGTGGACGGTCGGGAACCTTTCGCGAGTCTTCCGAACACTCCGGAACGCCTGCGGAATCTCAAGCGAGGTCGTTCTCTACTGCACCCGGCACGAGCACGCGACGCAGCTCTACGAGAAGACCGGCGACCTGAAAGCAGTGGCAGACGCTTTGGGCCACGCCAACTTCCAGACCACCAATCGCTACACCCACACGAATTCAACCACCCTCGGCGAGCGTCAGCAACTCTTCTCTGAAGGACTCGAATGAATGTCACACACACACACACACACACACACAGCAACTAATGGACCATCGATCGAGGTTCTTCACGGCGAGTCAATCAAGCTTCTGAGAACCCTTCAATCGGAAACGGTCGACGCTCTAATCACGGATCCGCCTTACTGCAGCGGTACCTCGAGCGCTACCGGCCGAACGGCCGACCCGGTTGTCAAGTACGCTCAAAACGGTAATGCTTGCGGCCGACCATCGTTTGAAGGTGATGCGAAGGACCAGCGATCCTTCACCCGGTGGTGTGCCGATTGGTTGGGTGAATGCCGTCGCATCGTGAAGCCTGGTGGCTATGCGCTGGTCTTTATCGATTGGCGCATGCTCCCCGCAATGACCGACGCCATCCAGGGGGCTGATTGGATCTGGCGAGGAGTGGCAGCCTGGAACAAAGGAGCAGGGGCTCGCGCTCCGCACAAGGGCTACTTTCGCCATCAATGCGAGTTCATAGTTTGGGCCACCAAAGGACCGTGCGCCAAGCGATTGGATGCAGGGCCATTTCCCGGTTGCTATTCATTCTCTACGAAGCAATCAGACAAGCATCACCTGACCGGCAAGCCCACCCCGCTCATGCAGGAGTTGGTGAAGGTCGTTCCTGTCGGCGGAACTGTTCTCGATCCGTTTGCGGGGTCAGGGACAACGCTCGTTGCCGCGCAGCTTGAAGGCCGATCAGCGATCGGCATTGAGCGGGAAGAAGCGAACATCTTGATCACCAAGAAACGCCTGGCCGCGATCTGATTTCGCCCGAAATCACACTCTGCTTTTGACACCTCGCCGAACTCTTTTGGCGAGGTGTTTTTCTTTTCATCCACCCAATTCAACCCGCAACCAATCTCAGGAAGACTCGCATCCCGAGCCACCGTCAGTACCGACACTGGGAATCATAATCCGCGTGTCGGGGGTTCAAATCCCTCCGCCGCTATTTGGCCTAGCTTAACGGGTTGTGAACTTAGAGCGATTTTCACACGCGGATACATAATCCGCGTGTCGGGTCGAGTCGCACAACTACGTCGTGAACTTGTCGAACTCGACAGCGATCGCGCAGCGTTCGAGGACCGAGAATCGGCCGCAACAAGTCTCAGGTTTAAGTCGACGCATCGACCTTTTGGCAACTGCTCTTAGTTGACTTGCATTCTTGATGCGATTGGAGACATCGGGGGACCTAGCCAACGACTCGCCACTAGGTTGAGGGCCTAGTGGTAGCAATACCGTGCAGGTTCGATTCCTGTCTTGGGCATTCATCGTGAACAGACCCCCTGATTCTCAGGGGGTTTTTTGTTTTCTGTACACGGGCATTGGTCACACGGGCATTGGTCGGCTTCGTTCGTGTTTTTCGCCGTTTCGTCGGGCTGCGCGAGCAGTTTGCTGCTGCGGTTTGCCCATCCCAACTGCGGATGGTCAGTCCTTGACAAGGTCGACCCACGCCGATGCCTTTAGGGGGCCTGGCTTGGGATGGCGAGTTTAATTTCACCAATAACGGCTCAGGGTGACTCGTCGAGTTCGAAGATATCCTCTGTCGGTCTTCCGAAGACTTTCGCAACGCGTAGAGCCAAGGTAAGGGAGGGTGTGTAGTTCCCCCCTTCAAGGGCGACAATTGTTTGGCGCGTAACACCGACTTCGTCTGCCAGATCTTGTTGTGTCATGCCGGCGCTTGCCGCACGCAGTTCTCTAATGCAATTCCGCAGTGAGGGTTCCTTTTTACGCGGCATTCTGCCTCCGATACAACACGACCGCCACCAACCCCTTGACCGCATAGCAAATGACAAACTGAACCCAGATCAGCCAATTCAGAAACTGTGTTGACACTCCTGGGGCCTGTATATGCGCCGACCACATAGTCGCAGCGATTAGCGCAACGAACAACGTCATCCAGGCCGTGACAACACCAGTTCTTAGCGACTGCATTTCAATCGCCCGATCCCGTTCGTCCACAACAACTCCCTTTCCTCGCGATCGAAGAAAGAGGCTGCCACCAACGATTAGTCCCAATAGGCCGAAGCCGCCAGCCGCTCCGTGCCCAAGCCAGGGAACCATCGCCGAAACGACAACCATCGTCACTACACAGATCACTAGTTCGGTCCAAGCTACCTTCTCCATCGCAGTCATGTCGGTCCTCCCGGAATGAGTTTGGTCTCGCACTCGTCACACACAAATGTATGATAGACTAGACACTCCTAGAGTCAAGTATATTTGACATTTGTTGTGCCAGAATTGCAGTCGGCCAAACTCAGTTACTGACGGACAACCTGCCGTCGAACTCGTGAAATCCGCATTAACGATCGCGTTGTAAATCCAACAGTGGGATGCGGGGGCGCTGTTTTTGGAAGCACCCAGGTTAGAATCCCTTCTTATCGGGGACTCCCGACATCGCGCGCCGCCGCCATCCAGCGTTGAACTTACCAGGCTTGAAAAAGGCGAAAGTCCTGTGACCGTGCGCTCCAATGGCCGTGGACAGTTACTGCAACACGCGGGCCTTACCGCACCGTCGAGGTGCTCGAAGGCCTCTGCTGCGCCTGCTCGGTTTTTGCCTTCGATGAAGGGGGGCGGCGGCCGATGGGTGCTCCGTTCTGGTCAACAGGCGTTCCATAGGTCTGAATCATCTGTGGCCGGCCGGTGTAGCGAGAAGTGCCGTACCCGTTGGCGACGGAATCGCTCAGATAACGATAGTAGCTGCTGCTGAATCCCGTTGGCTCGTGGTAGGCGGGAAGGGCGCAGCCGGAAACAAGCCAACAGCAGCCGATCGCTACAGCGGCGTTTTTCAATAACCAAGACGGCGATCGTAATCGGTCACCCATCAACGCGTCACCTCAAGTCCCCCACAGCACCTATTTAGCCAGCCAGTTGCCCATCTCACTCCATTTTCAATCATTATCGGCAAGGTTGTTAGGCCGGGGGAGCGAATTCCAGCGGCAAGAGCTGTGCCCAAAGACTCGCTACCATTGAAAAGACCCGGTCTGCCGCTGTGCAAACCGGGTCAATCAATGCATCGCACAATCTGGGTAAGTTCATTCAGAATTAAAACTTACCAGACTTGGCCGCTTCAAACCGCCGGGCGACTTCGGCCCAGTTAACAATGTTCCAGAAGGCGGTAATGTAGTCTGGGCGGCGATTTTGGTAATTCAGGTAATATGCATGTTCCCAGACATCCAATCCCAGGAGCGGAATTCGCCCTTCCATCAGTGGTGAGTCCTGATTTGGAGTGCTTTCGACCGTCAAGTGGCCGGTAGAATACGATAACCAGGCCCACCCGCTACCGAATCGAGAGGTCGCGGCCGCGCTGAACTTTTCTTTGAAAGTCGAATAGCTGCCGAAGGTGGCGTCGATGGCGGCAGCCAAGTCGCCAGTTGGTTCGCCACCTGCGTTGGGGGCGATGACCGTCCAGAACAGGCTGTGGTTAGCGTGCCCACCAGCGTTGTTGCGAACAACTGTCCGGATATCTTCCGGGACCTTGGTGAGGTCGCGGATCAGCTCTTCAGCGGACAGGGCTGCCAATACGGCATGGGGTTCGAGGGCTTTGTTTGCGTTGTTGATGTAAGCCTGATGATGCTTGGTGTGATGAATTTCCATCGTTTTTGCATCAATGTTGGGCTCAAGGGCGGTGTAAGCGTATGCAAGTGGCGGAAGTGTATAGGCCATGTGGTGCGATCTTTCAAAAATCGAGGTCCAGGTAGATCGGACGAGCGTGACGGAATCTGTCCGCCGGTCCTCCACCCTCTGAGGTAGACTCAACGGAATTTTATGACGAGACTGGTCCACAACAAAGCCTGTGGTGTTTGAAAGTAGAGAAATTCAGAAACCACGCTACCTCGGGAGATCGCGGTCGAAACCAGACGAGGCTCTCCCGAGTAGATTGAATGTTGACGGATTTGATGATTGGCCAAGTCAGGTGGCTGGCGATCAGGAAGCCGAATCGGCGGTCAGCCAAGCCTTCCCATGGAGAATCACTGTGCGTTCAGTTCAGTTCACAAGCATGACCTGCTGGATCGGGCGCTTAGCCCTGGTTGGCAGTTGGCTAACCGTCGGGGAATTCGGTCTGACGGCAGAGAGAGGGCCAGTTCAAGAGGGGGTTCAGAAGGACCAGGTGCTGACTAACTTCTCACTGACTGATACGACTGGGGTGACCCACTCCTTATCAGATGTCCCGGCGGGCAACTCTCTGGCCATTCTAGTCTTAGGGACGGAATGCCCTGTCGCCCAACGATACGCAACACGATTTGCCGAGCTAG
>JAIXVG010000581.1 GCA_027483145.1 Planctomyces sp. | reverse complement strand
TTGGGAGTCTTGATGCCCGACGTATCGAGGGCCTTGGACCGTGGTTCTGGCGCTGCCTGAGGGTGTGAATTGGCGGACTCGACTTTTGGGATCAGGACGTCTGCGTTGACGGTACTCATTCGCCCTCTCTCCCTTAATGCTGTCATCGCGCGAACCCCGCTTGAATAGCAGTCTGGCAACTCGACGATGGCAGATCTCCAGCGTCGCTAACGCCGCGACCCCATTTTTTAATCGGCAGATTCAGCCGATTGTTGGTGCTGCCGGGCCAAACCATCGGCAATCTTCAGGTTCGACAAACGGGGCATATCCCCTGACTTTTGGCTTGATGCGCGGAATCACTGGTCCAGTTGACCCGTATTACGCATATTCGCAGTTGTGATGAGATTGGGCAAGCGGAAATGACCAAGTCGTTGGGTTCAAGTTGTTATGCAGGAACAACTTCTGAGTTTCTTGACGCTTCGCGTTCATGATTAAACCTCAAGGGAAGAAGGTGCTATGGGGGATTTAGGGCCAACTGGCGAGAGTTTGGACGAGCGAGCCATTCCTGACCACCCAGCTTGTTTGGTACGTTACCTGTCCCACTAAGATTGTTATCCTGAGCCTGATTCATTTCTCTCTGCCGGTCTATTGGCCAGTCAGCCATTCTTTTGCGAAACGAGTCCTAAAATGAACGTTGTACCCTTCCCAAAGTGGGGCCAGTTTTTTGCCCGTTGCCGCCTTTTAAGCGGTTTGGGGCTTGTTCTGTTGCTGGCCTGGCCACTGGTTTCCGTTGGAGACGAACCACCTGTCGCGGGCTTGCAGTATCCGCTTGCCGTTGCCGTTGGACCAGATGGGACCATCTACGTGGCCGACCTGGAAATGCACGGCGTGTGGCAGCTAAAGGATGGCCAGCTTTCACCCTACTATCAGGGTTCAAAGAAGTTCCGAACGCCCCTCAATGCTGTTCGTTGCCTGGCCATCGACAAGGAAGGCCGACTGCTGGCGGGGGATTCAGCCACTCGCGAGGTCTACCGGTTCACCGGGCCGGGGGAAATGGTCCCACTCACCAAGGGGCATGTTGGAATTCCCATGTGCATGGGGGTGGCGTCAGACGGAAGCATTGTTGTCTCAGATATCGAAATTCAGCGGCTGATGCGGATACCGGCTGCTGGTGGAGAGCCTCAAGAAATTAAGCCCCTCGCAGCCGTCCGTGGTCTGGTGGTCGATACAGACGACCAGATTTATGCGCTGGCCCATCAGGCTGACTCGCTGTTTCAGGTTGCACCTGATGGCTCAAAGCAGGAGGTTCTTCTTAAGGGACGCGCCTTCCAGTTTTCGCACCATCTGGTCAAAGATGCGAATGGGGATTTCTGGACCGTCGACGGGTACGCCAAGGGGCTGTATCGCATTCCAAAAACGGGCGAAGCACCAGTCGCGGCTCACGTTGGCCCACCCCTTAAGAATCCGGTAGGCCTGGCTCGCGATGGCGATACCCTGCTGATTGCCGACCCGCACGCGAAGGGAATCTTTCGCTATGACCCGGCCAAACCCGAGGGCGAGCGATTGATTCAGATCTTCCCACCCGCTGGGGTACCAGGCGAAGACAAACCAGCAAAAGAGAGCGGGACAGAATAGATGCCGTCAAACAGGCTGAGAGTGGGCTCAAAAGTGCGGATGAATGGAGCGATGCCTCATTGAAGTAAGCATCGCCTTTCGCAGTTACCGACTGCCAGTCACCAACTCACGGTCATAGACCCGTCGCTTGACGGCCGTGGGCACAAAAACCAAAAAGTGCCACGGACGACTACTCTTAGGCAAACGGGGAGGCTTTCACGACAGCGTGGCCGCCTCACTAGCGAATGGCGAGCAACGCCACTACCGCAGTAACAACCAGTGCAAATAACACCGGGAGCACTGCGCTTCGCAATCCGGAATTCCTTTTCTTTGGGCGAGCCCAATCGTCTGACCAACCTGAATTATACATGGCCCTACCTCACCCAATGGTCACGTTCGAACTGGTGCGCGCTCCGTTAGTCTCTCAGTCGAACTGGGTCAATTGTGGCCAAAAGACTTCATCTCTTCCAGCCCAGACTAAACGAATCTTTCCGCGAAATCTGAATATCTGGCAGGCCACGAAACGGTATATCCCGATCAGATCGAGAAAGCTTGCTGAAACGCAAACAACGCCTCATTTGGTGGCACGAATGCATTGCTTCGCGGCGTCACTTACCTATCAGAAATCGGACCAAGAGGTCGGAGATGGCTGTCGGACTGGGCGATGCAGGTGTGAACACCGAAGACGGGCCACGAACCGATGTCGCACAAAGGGGAGTCCCCAGCAGAGGGAAGAAAAAAACTGAGTGCGCCGGGACTCGAACCCGGGACCTACGGATTAAAAGTCCGTTGCTCTACCAACTGAGCTACGCACTCGCATGGGCAAACGTTCCGACCAAAGACTTTGCTGCAGTTCAAACTGGAAATTTGCCAGTTCGCGGCGACCATTTGCTCGGAAAAACTCCCTCGTGACTTGGCTGAACACAATCAAGTCAAAGGCGGGGGAGGGAAAGGGTATCGAACCCCTCTACAGGATGCAAATCCCTGCAGCCAACTTGCTTTAACAGTCTCCAGTTCACCATTTTGAGGACCCTTTAGGTCTCACTAGAGTTATAGCCGCATCGGCAACGGGACTCCCCGGGACTAGACAAGCCCGGCTGAACAGGGGTTCGGATACGGAGGTGTCTGGAACCGAGTGCCCACTGACAGCTTGTACAAAAGTAGTGTGCTCAGTCTGTTACCCGGCTTCAGGCGAGCCTGGGACGTAAGTCCCGCGGTTCTTAGTGAGTTCGCCCCATTTGTCTGCTGACAGCTCACCCAACAGCACTATGCAGAATACACGGGTTGACTTCCGTGGCTCGCCTTGAGTAACGAAATCGCAGCGGCAGTGAGCACAGAATTCGAGTTGGGTGCTCGACTTCGAGCCTATCCGAAAACCGGTTGTGCTCGTTCGAAAACCCCGTTTTTTCAGGAATGCGATCCTTGCATCAGAGGTTTTCGGATAAGTTCTTAGGGTTACCAGCAGAACCGAAACCGGTGCTAAAGGGCTTCAACCACGACGGCACTCGCCTGGCCTTTTCGGGTGACGTTCACCTTCAGGAAGACCCGATTCGAAGTCGCCAGCGGTTCACCCGACACGATGTTCAGCGGCTGGCAGTCTGGATCGGGTTCGTCGTAGTTGAGCGTCATGGGAATTACCCCCTGTCGCAGCGCCAACAGCGAAGAAATCAGCTCCAGCATCCCCGCCGCAGCACCCGAGTTCCCCAGAAAGCTTTTACAAGCCGTTACGGGCACTTTGCTGGCCAAGTCGCCAAAAACATCATGAATCGCCCGCGACTCTTCAATGTCAACTTGCTTCCATCCCAGTCCATGGGCATTGATGTGGCCAATCTGGCTTGTCGACATGCCAGCGTCTTTGAGGGCCGCCCGCATGGCACCTGCCAACGCCTTGCGGAAATCGGCTACCCCGTGCTTATCAACCACACAGGCTGAACCAAAGCCCTTGATCAGTCCAAAGGGTGCCATCCCGCGCTTTTCCGCATGGGCACGCTCTTCCAGAATGAGAGTTGCAGCCCCTTCGCCAACAACCATCCCGGTACGATGTCGATCAAATGGCCGACTTCGCTCGGCTGGCTGATGAGGGCCGGTCGCTAGAAAATCGGGCCACAACGCCAAGTGCATTGTTCGCATGGGATGGAGCGACGTGCCGGTAGTTCCAGTAATCATCACGTCGGCTGATCCGCGCTGAACGATCCGGCAAGCCTCGGCGATCGCGGTATTCCCTGAAGCATCGTCCAACGTCAGGGAGTTATTCGGTCCCCGAGCATCGGCTGCAATCCCGACGTGGCACGCGGGCATGTTGGGGAGATACTTGAGTAGCCACAATGGTTCGAGGCTGGGAAGCCCCTGTTGACCCCACCGTTCCCCATCGAATTCGGTTTTGTCATCGGTGCAGGATGCGGTGCACGCAGACGAAAGGGCGTCGGGAGGACTAAGCATTAAGTTCGCTCCGAACTCCACACCCAGCCGCTCATGATTGACCGAGCCATCAGTCAGTTTGCCATGCTCGATCGCCTGCAAAGCAGCCGCCACACCCAACTGGATTTCGCGGCACATCAGCTTGATGCTTTTGCGGACATCCTTGAGATGAACTTTTTTGGCTGACTCATCAGTGAACTCTTTGACCTCCGCTCCGACGTTGTCTGGTGAAGCAATTCCCTGATAAAGCTGCACGACATCAATGCCGGAGCGGCGAGCCTGGAGGTTTGCGGAAAAGGCTTCCAAGCCGACGCCGATTGGGCTGACAATGCCCAATCCGGTGATGACCACCTGTCGGTTGGATGCTCCAGTCGTCGTCATGATCAATCTTATTCCGAATGCTCTGCCATGCAGGTCGCCCCGCGAAGTTGCACCAAAAACAGGAAGGCTGGAGGTGAGCCAGCAAGTCGCCGGGGATCTTTATTCTGGCTGGATCGCACAGGCCGAGAGCCAACAAATCAGGCAGCACTAATGCGTGCCTTTTCCCAGACCGCTCATTCTATAGTCCGACGTGCGGAATGGCCACGACTTGGCAAAAAACAGCCAAAATCGCTTTGAGACCTTTCCAAAACCGGGTTGGTGGACCGTTTCGCTGGGCGAACCGCTATACCGACTTCTTCGCCAGAGGGCTTTGAAACCACTTCCGACGCTTGGGCTGGGAATATCAGGTCACTCGGTGCAAGTTGGCCTGACTGATCGCCTCAGCCAGCTGACAACAAACGACAGTCAGTTCAAACAGTGGCTAAGCCGCTTTACCAATGACCAGACAGGCGTTGTGGCCACCGAATCCAAAACTGTTCGACATCACGCGGTTGAGCTTCAGGTTGCGGGCTTCTTTCGCGCAATAGTCGAGATCGCATTCAGGATCTTGATTATCGAGGTTGATTGTCGGCGGAACCGACTGATGCAGCAGCGACAGGACCGAAACCACAAACTCCACCCCACCCGAAGCCCCCAGCAAATGCCCCAACTGGCTTTTAGTACTGGAAACACACAAGCGATCGGCGTGTTCACCAAACACCCGCCGAATCGCCAGCGACTCAGCCCTATCCCCCAGTGGCGTGCTCGTCCCGTGAGCATTGATGTACTGGACATCTTCTGGGTTCAGCTTGGCGTCCTTGAGTGCCCCTTGCATTGCGCGGGCTGCCCCAAAACCATTCGGCTCGGGGGCCGTCATGTGCGAACCGTCTGATGACAGGCCGTAACCTAGCACTTCAGCCAGGATATGTGCTCCACGGCTGCGAGCATGTTCATACTCTTCCAGGACGACAATTCCTGCCCCTTCCGACAGAACGAATCCATCCCGGTCTCGATCGAACGGGCGGCTGGCTGTTTCGGGAGAGTCGGCTCGGGTCGACAACGCCCCCATTCGGGCAAAGCCCGACAGGCACATTGGAGTAATGGCCGATTCCGACCCGCCACTCAGCATGACATCGGCCATGCCGTTTTGGATCATCTTGAACGCGTCACCAATTGCGTTGGAAGCCGAGGCACAGGCCGTGGCGATGGCACTACTTGGTCCACGCAAGCCCCAGTTGACAGAAATGTTTCCGCTGGCAGCATTGACGATCAGTTTTGGAATCATAAATGGGGAAACGCGGCTGGGACCACGATCGAACAGCTTGGCATGCTGTTCTTCAATTTCGTGCAAACCACCAATCCCACTCCCGACGATCACGCCGCAGCGGTAGGGATCGGGGTGAGTTGAGAAATCGATCTGCGATTGTTTGATCGCTTTTCCGGCTGCCGCGACAGCAAACTGCGAAAAGCGGTCGAGCCGTTTCACTTCTTTCGAATCGAAGTAGTCTTCCGGGCGAAAATCGCGGACTTCCCCCCCGAAGTTGACTTTGAAATCGAGGCAGTCGAACCGCGCCAAGCGCGAAACGCCACTCTTGCCGTTGCACAGCCGCTCCCAGAACTCGGGAATATCGCAGCCCAAGGCGGTAACGACCGACATCCCTGTCACTACAACTCGTCTACTCATCCGGCAGTACTTTTTGTTGAAGGTCGGAGGACACCGCAGCCTGCGATCAGCTTGGGACAAACGGCGACGGCCACATTCCGCTGAGATCGGTCATCCATAACCGATTTTGCAGGAACGAGGCTAGCAATGAACGGCCCACCGAGGCCAATCGAACGAGACCAGCGAAGCCCCGCGCAACAGGACAGGTGGCTAAAAAACGGCCTGCATAGAATCGACGCAACGTCGTTTCTCAGCAGGCATTTACTTCTTGGCAACGATGTAGTTGACTGCATCGCCGACGGTTTTGATCTTTTCGTAGTCTGAATCTGGAATACTGACTTCGAATTCGTCTTCCAGCTCCATGACCAGCTCGACGATATCGAGCGAGTCAGCCTTCAGGTCGTCCTGAATCGAGCTTTCCAGCTTGATATCTTCGCGAGGAATGTTCAGTTGTTCGCTGACAATAGCAAGGACTTTGTCTTCAATACCCGACGCCGACACTGTGCTTCTCCTGAATAACTGTTGGGAATCGGCCCACTCCCCGTCTGACGGGGATGCGTGCACGGAAATGTTGATCTCATCCAAAGTTACGGCTGGCGAAGGCCTGCCAAACTAAGCGATTTGGCGAAGTTAACGGTTTTTCCAATGTGTGTAAACCGCAACGCCTCAGGTTCGGTTGGGGGACCAGCTTCTACCCGCCCCCGTACTGTGAACGTTGGGAACCAGCCGCGAAATTCGGTTTTGGGAGAGGGCCGATCGCCGGTTTCCGCTAACCTTGACGCCAATCGCATCGTTAGGGGTCAAGCAGCGAACAAGGCTTGAGCCGCACTAATTGCCTGTTAGCCCCGATTTTATTTACGAGTGTGCGACTTTGGAGAATGGGCAACTTGAGCGCCGCAACCCACGATACCCATGACCCTGCGGCTATGCTCCCGCTGGAACCTGCAGGCAACAGCTTGGCGATCGGCCCTGATCGCGAAGGGAGGGGAGATGCGGAAAAATGGGGGTTATTGCTGGCCTGGGCAATGATTGCCTCGGGGATTTTGCACGCCATTCCTTACGCCCTCCTAGGTGCGAGCTGGGAAGGGGCGGTCTCGTGGCGCAAGCCAATCTTGTTTGGCATTTCCAGCGGGCTGACAGCCTGGTCTGCAATCTGTCTGGCTGCTGCGTTACCGCCGATACGCTGGAAAACCGGGCTGGTTAACTCGCTGGCGGTGTCGCTGGTGGGAGAAGTGGGATTGGTCACACTCCAGTTTTGGCGGGGAGTCCCTTCCCACTTCAATCGAACCACGGTGCTGAACGCGTGGATTGAAGCTGGGCTACTAGCCTGCATCACCTGGGCAACCATCGTTCTCATCGTGCTGACGATTTGGAGCTTTCGCCAACTGGCGATGCAAAAGCCGATGGCGCTGGCGTTTCGCTGGGGGATGGTGCTGATGGTCGTTTCGTGCGTCATCGGCTTTGTCATTACCGGAATCGGCGTTTATCAGCAGTCGTTAGCGATGCCTCCCGAAACCTATGGCAAAGCAGGAGTACTCAAGTTTCCGCATGGCATCGTGATCCATGCTGTTCAAGTTTTGCCCCTGGGCGTGTGGCTTCTTCGCAGACTGGGCGCAAGCTCCAGTTTGCAAGCCCGGTGGGCCAATCAGGCAGGCTGGGCCATGGTCTGCCTGCTTAGCCTCAGCCTCGTACAGACATGCGCCGGGCGCGACCGGACCGATTTATGGTGGCCTAGTTGGGTGTTGGCGCTCTCAGCCACCTGCCTCGTGATCCAGCCACTCTTCGGGTTATTGCTTCCGAGACCGGGCCGAGTTGGCCAGCAGCATCCCTAAGTTCTGGTCATTACTTCAGGAGGCCGCCAGCAAGACTGGCGGCGCCCGTAAAGCAATGACCTCATCCTTCCATGTGAGGCAGTGGTATCAGTTCATACCCAGCGAATGCGGGGCAGGAATTCCGCTGGCCTGTTCGGGCTTCATATAGCCCAGACCGCGAACGACTTCCAGAACTTCGCTCCATGTTGGGAATTGGCGACCACTTTTGCGCTTGTACTCGTCCATTGCCTTCATGAACTCGACTTCATCGAGTGAGTAGTCCCGTTCGCAGGTTGTGGGGTCGATCAGTCGGCGGCGTTCGACTTTCCGACGAGCTGGAGTGGCACGGCGCTCTTCGCCTGCAAACTCGTCAGTCTTCTTCTTCGAACGGCGATCCCCCATCACGCGGCGATTCAGCATTCGCTGTTCAGTCGCCAAATGCTCTTCTTTCGACATCGTACTTGCCATTGGTCCTGGTACCTTTTCCAAGGGGAGTTGGATGCAGGCAGTCCATTGCCAATTGACGGGTCATTCCATGTTGCGATATTCCAACCGCATACGAGTATGCCCATGAGTTTGGCGATCGGGCAGGATGTAAAGATTGCAAAACGCTGTAAAGAGAACGAAACACTGCCAATTAACCGCCTGTAGCGGATTTAGTGGTAGTAACGCTCGTGCAGCCTGGTGGGTTGAAGTTGGAGTGATTAGGCTGAGAAATTGGTGTTGCGACGCCGTCAACCAGCAGATTACGGGTTGCGGAGCATCAAGATGCGTCACCATCAGCCAACGACAATCATTGACGCTCCCGCTGACAACTTTTGAAGTTGTCACTATGTCGAATGTCGATCGACCGACCACCTGAAAACACTGTAAATCTCGCGTCCTTCTTCGTAGCCCGAAGCGTTAGCGAGGGGCATGATCGTTTGAGCCTCGATGGCTTATGACGTCATTCGGCCCCGTGTTTTATGAGGTTCCTTAGTGATGCTCGGTGCAAAACTCGCAACTCCAAAACCAACAACGCGACCGTGAGTCAATCGCTGACCAAACGGCGCATCATCTTGTCGCTTCGCGACCCGGCTCAAGCATGAGCCTGAGGGTTCTTGCGATTTACTCAAACGCAGCAGCGCATGATTACAAGCAGAACGCCGGGTCTCACGTCCCGAGCTCGCCTATCGTTGGGTGCTAAATTGAGCGATGTTCTCTCCGGGTAGCAACACGGTGCCTGACAGCGCAAGTCATGTCATCTTGCAATCGTCACTCAACCATCAGTTACTCAAGAAGTCGAGCGTGTAGGCCTCTTCAGGCTTCAGCTTGCCAGCCGGGATGGCTTCGATCTCTTCAAGCTGCTGCACCAGCTCATTCCACCGCGCGGCTGTCATTTGACCAACCTTTTCAAGCGGCACATCACTGGTAATGCAGAGCGGCCGCAAGACTTTCACGCCGTAATCCAGAATCTCTTTGGTCATCTCGGGATTCTGCTTTCGAATGTAATCGTTGGTCTCATCCGGATTCTCCAGATACTTCCGCCAGCCTTTGATTGATGCGGCCGTCAACCGGGCTGCCACATCCCGGTTTGCCTTTAAGTAGTCGCTGCTAAATAGCAGCACGCTGGTGTAGGGATTGAATCCCAGGTCAGAGACCATCAGATTGTGCGGGTCACCCCCTTGTTGCTCGGCCGTGAATGGTTCACTGAAGTTATACGCCTGTTGGGCATACTTCTCTTCCAGCAGGAACTGGGCGACGCTTCCCGCGTAAGGGACAACCGTCGCTTTTGAAAGATCGAGTTTCTTTTGCATATACATGGCAAACGGTTGCCCGGCATTCATCGATAGCACCATCCCCGGAATCTTTGCCAATTCCTCGAACGACTTGGGCCCCGTCTTAGCGTGCACCATGATGCTGCGGGGACTGATTTGCATGGGGGACATCGTTGCCACGACATCCGCTTCCTGCACGCGCACCAGTAGAAGTTTGTCGGCGTTATCAACACCGCACTGAATTTGGTTGGTTGCTAACTGCTGAATGATAGGGACATCAGGACCACCCGGCTGAATCGTGACATCGAGGCCAGCCTCTTTGTAGTAGCCATGAACTAATGCTGCATAGAACCCGCCATGCTCTGCTTCGGGGAACCAGTTCAGCCCCATGATGACCTTAATGGGAACAGCCTTGTTCTCTGGTCCGACACTCGCCGAACCAGACCCAACTGCTGACGATCCCTTCGAATCGGTCGGCGACATCGAACTTTCACACCCGACAATACCTAACCCCAAAAAACTAAACAGTGCGCCAAGGGCCAAGGCCCGCAGGTGTGGAGCAATCAGCGATTTCATGAAGGGGCTTTCGGAGGAGGGCAAACGGGGCAAGTTGATGAGGAAGCAGCTACATGTCTCTCAAACTAACACCGTTGATTATTCCCTTTCTGGGCAAAATGTCGATCCGCTGCGGTTGGC